>PUNI01000624.1 GCA_003551745.1 Paracoccaceae bacterium
AGCACCACCGAGAGCATCGATGTCGCCGGCGGCGCCGTGACCATCGCGGGGCCGCGCGGTTACTGCATCGACCCGGAGGGAACGCAGGAGGGCGCGACGCCGGTGGTGCTGCTGGGAAGCTGCGCGGCGCTCTCGGGCGCGCGCGACGCGCCGCGCCCGGACCGCGCCGCGGTCTTGAGCGCCGCGGTCATCGAGACCGGCACGCGGATGCGTCTGGCCGGCAAGGGAGAGGCCGGGATGCGCGGCGGCCCGCCGGGAGATCTCTACATCTTCATCGAGGTGCGCGAGCATCCGCTGTTCCAGCGCGACGGTGCGAACCTCTTCTGCCGGGTGCCGGTGAGCATCGCCTCGGCAGCGCTTGGCGGGGATGTGGAAGTGCCAACGATCGACGGCGGGAGGTCCCGGGTGAAGGTTCCCCCCGGGAGCCAGAGCGGGCGCCAGATGCGGCTGCGCAGCAAGGGCATGCCCGAGCTGCGCGGCGGGCAGCGCGGAGACATGCTCATCGAACTGGCGGTCGAGACACCGGTCAACCTGACGGCGCGGCAGAAGGAGCTGCTGCGCGAGTTCGACGCGCTGAGCGAGAACAACAACCCCGAGGGCAGCTCGTTCTTCCAGAAGGTCAAGGGCTTCTGGGACGGGATGAAGGGGTGAGACCGGGCCAGCCCGGCGGGGCGGTGCGGCTGCGTTAACCGTTCCTTCACCACGCTCCCGCAAGGCTGCGCGCATGCCGCCGCCGCGTTCCTTTTCCGAGGCGCCTCTGCCGCTGCTCGATCCCGACGAGGCCGCGGCGGCGCCGTTGCCGGCGGGTCGCCTGCCCTCCTACATCGCCGATCACCGCAAGCGGCTGAGGGCGCGCTTCATGGAGGGCGGCGCCGGGGCGGTGCCGGATTACGAACTGCTCGAGCTTGTGCTGTTCCGCGCGATCCCGCGGCAGGACGTCAAGCCGCTGGCCCGCCGCCTGCTGGAGGCGTTCGGCGATTTCAACCGGGTGCTGTCGGCGCCCGAGGCCCGGCTGCGGCAGGTACCGGGGGTGGGCGAGGCGGTCGTCATCGAGCTGAAGGTCGTGGAGGCGGCGGCGCAGCGGCTGGCGCGCGCGCGGGTGATCAACCGGCCGGTCATCTCCAGCTGGGCCGCGCTGCTCGATTACTGCCACACCGCGATGGCACATCGCGAGACCGAGCAGTTCCGCGTGCTCTACCTCGACCGCAAGAACACGCTCATCGCCGACGAGGAACAGGCCCGCGGCACGGTCGACCATGTGCCGGTCTATCCGCGCGAGGTGGTCAAGCGGGCGCTGGAGCTCAATGCCTCGGCGCTGATCCTCGTGCACAACCACCCGTCGGGCGATCCGACGCCATCGGACGCCGACATCGCGATGACGGCGCAGATCCAGGCGGCCGCCGAAACGCTCGGGCTGAGCCTGCATGACCATCTGATCATCGGCAAGGCGCGTGAGTTGAGTTTCCGGTCCGAGGGCTATCTCTGAGCCGCGGTCGCCAGCGGAGCGTCGCAAGGCCGTTGCATCCGGAGCGGCTGCGGACGGACCGCCAGGGTCTCTATGCGGGCGGACCTCTCCTCCGCAGTCATGCTTGCGGAGATCGCGTGCCGCCGCGGCACTCCGTCTCGCGGTGACCTGCACGAGACGGCGCCGTGACGCCTTCCGCACCGTTTCCGCGCAGAGCAGCGGCTTTGCGTCAGCACCGTGCCCCGGTGCGGAAGAGAGGGGCTGGCGTCCCGCGCGGCGCGGCCATCCTCGTCCGGCGCGGCGCTGTCCCGGCGGCCCGTGACCCTCGGGACGATCCGCTGTAGCCTTGGAACGCATTGGCAGATGGCGGAGGCATCATGCGACAGTGGCAAGGGGTTTTCCCGGCCGTCACCACGAAGATGACGCGGGACGGGGATCTGGACCTGCCGGCGACCCAGCGCGGGATCGACCGGCTCATCCGCAATGGCGTGGTCGGGGTGATCGTCCTGCCGATGCTGGGCGAGAACGCCTCGCTGACGCTGGAGGAGCGCGAGGCGGTGATCCGGGCTGGCGCCGAGGCCGTGGATGGGCGGGTGCCGATGCTGTCGGGTCTCGCCGAGACCAACCTGCGCGCCGCGCAGGCCAACGCCCGCACCTACGCCCGGTTCGGGGCCGAGGGGCTGATGGTGTTCCCCTCGCTCGGCTATCGCACCGATCCGAGCGAGACCGCCGCGTGGTATCGCGGCGTCGCGGCGGCCAGCGATCTGCCGATCATGATCTACAACAACCCGATCGCCTATGGTGTGGATGTCACCCCGCCGGTTCTGGAAGCCCTCGCCGACACGCCCGAGATCGTCTGCATCAAGGAGGAAAGCGGTGACATCCGCCGTGTCACCGATCTCTTCAATGCCGTCGGCGAGCGGTTCGACATCTTCTGCGGCGTCGACGATCTTCTGCTGGAGAGCATGGCGCTCGGCACCACCGGCTGGGTATCGGGGATGACCAATGCCTGGCCGCGTGCCTGCGTGGATCTGTTCGCCGCCTGCCGCGATGGGCGCTTTGCCGAGGCGCGCGCCCTCTACCGGCTGATGACGCCTGCCTTCCACCTCGATACCCATGTCAAGCTCGTGCAGTACATCAAGCTGGCCGAGTTCGTGGCCTATGGCGCGCCGGAATGGACCCGGGCGCCGCGCCTGCCGCTGGAGGGCGACGAGCGGGCGCGCGTGCTGGCGATCCTCGAGGCGACGCAGGCGGCGCTGGCCGCGCAGCGGGCGGCGTGACCGCCGGTCAGAGCCTGCGCAGCACCATGACGGCAAGCGCGATGGCAAGGGCGGTGAGGGTCCAGGCGGCCGCGAAGCTGCCCGACAGATCCACCACGAGGCCGAAGGCGGGCGGTGCCAGAACGCCGCCCAGATTGGTGACCACCATATTGTAGCCGACGGCGCTGCCGATCTGGGCGGGCGGCGCGCGGTCGAGCGTGAGGGCCACCTGCACGCCCGTCGCCGCACCCACGGTGAAGCCCAGAACCACGGCGGTCAGCGGTGCCAGCAGCGGCGCCGTCGCCGGCGCGATCAGCGTCATCGCCAGAAGCCCGGGCAGCGCGATCAGGCAGAGCAGAATCAGCGTCGTTCGCGCGCCGCCCGCCAGCACGCGGTCCGACACCCAGCCCCAGAACAGCCGGCCGACGATGCTGCTGAGTTGCAGAAGGCTCAACCATGCGTTTGCCAGGGGAAGGCCCATGGCCGCGGCCTGGCGCAGGAAATCGGAGAAGTTGGCCCAGACCACGAACTGGCCGCCGTTGATCAGGCCGCTGGCCACGTTGATCCGGCCCAGCACCGGGTTGCGCAGCAGGCGCGCGATCGCGGCGATCTCACCCATCAGCCCGGCTTGTCCGGGCGTCGGGTGCTCTCGGCGGCCGTCGCGCGGCAGCCCCAGCATGGCGAGGCCGATCAGGAAGGTGAACGCGGCGACCCCGCCCACCACCGTGCTCCATCCGAGGCTGGGGGTCAGGATTGCCGCGCTGCTGCCCAGCAGCGCCCCGAGCGGCACGCCCGTCTGCTTGATGCCGCTGAGCCTGCCGCGCCAGGCGGCTGGATACCACAACACGATGGCGCGGCCCGCCGCAGGGTTGACGAGGCCATAGCCGATGCCGGCGAGGAACAGCCCGCCCATCAATGGCGGAAAGCCGCGGGCGGAGGCGACGGCCCAGCCCCCGGCCGCCAGCAGCGTCGCGGCCGCCATCAGCGCCACGCGCACGCCGATCCGGTCGGCCAGCCGTCCGGCGGGCAGCGACGCGACGGCCATGCCCAGCGAGTAGGCACTGGCCAGAAGACCCAGCTGCGTGGCCGAAAGCCCCAGTTCGGCGCGGATCGCCGGGGCCGAGGCCAGCACCGACAGGAGGGTCATCGCGCCCATGCAGTGGGCCAGCACGATCAGCCCGTAGCGCGTGCGCAGCCACGGTATCGCGACATGTTCCGGGCTCGCCGGCGTGCTCACCCGCGGTCACCCATGCCTGCCGCGTGCCCAGGTTGTGCCGCGACGCGACGCGGTGGCCGCCCGAAACCGGCACGGGCACAGGAAAATTCTTGTCATGTGACCTCGCTTGTGTAGATTTTATCCAATCAGAAACCGGGGCGAAACCCGGCGCAGGTGGCGACAGCTCCGGCCCCTTGTCCGGCCGCGCCCAAGTCCAACTCAGGAGGTTCCCATGAAATCTGCGACCTGTGGCATTCTCGCGGCCGCGTTCGCCCTCGGTCCGTTGGCGGCCGCGGCGGACAGCCCGCTCGGCACCGATCCGATCCGGCTGGTGATCCCCTTCGGCCCCGGGGGCGGTAGCGACATCACGGCCCGGGTGCTGGCCGCGACCGCGCCGGAGTTCTGCGGCCCGCGCATCGACGTGGTCAGCATGCCGGGCGCGGCGGGGCTCGAGGCGGTGAACTTCGTGCGCAGCGCAACGCCGAACGGACACACGCTGCTGGTCACCGACTACGGCCCGATCGTGACCTCCGGCTTCATCGACGAGGTGGACTGGGAGCACAGCGACTGGCAGCCGGTGATGAACTTCACCGAGTGGCTGCCCACCGTCTACACCCGCTCGGATCACGACATCCAGACCATCGAGGACTGGGTGGCCGTCGCCGAGGCGAACCCCGAATCGGTCACCTTCGGCCATGCCAGCCCGCTGGGCATCGTGCACCTGCCCCTGGTGCTGTTCGAAATGGAGACCGGCCTGCAGAATGTGCATGTGCCCACATCGGGCGGGGGCGAGACCCGCAGCCTAGTGATGGGTGGGCATATCGACCTCGGCATGACGCTGCCGGCCTCGATCGCCAGCGAGGTGGCCGCGGGCGACCTCACGGCTCTGGGCGTCTTTGCCTCCGAGCGCTCGCCGGCACTGCCCGACACGCCCACCTTCCGCGAGGCGGGCTATGACGTGGTGCTGCCGGCCTGGCTGATGATCTTCGCCACCGACGAAGTGCCGTCCGAGACGGTGACCTTCCTGCAGGACTGCTTCATCGAGGCGCTGGCGAGCCCTACGGCCGTCGCAATGTCCGACCGTGTCAACGCCGGCATCTCGCCCCTGAATGCCGAGGAGTCGATGGAACTCTACATGGCCACCGTCGCTTCCATCGGCAGCATCCTGCGCGAGATCGGCGAGATCGAATGACGCCGCATCCCGCCGCCTGACGGCGTGCGGCGCTCCGCCGAAGGGGCGCCGCGGACGCCGCGGCGTTGCCCGTTCGCAGCCGGACGGCCGCGCGCGCCCGACTCCGGCCCGGTGCCGAAACCACCGCCGCATCGGCGAAGCTCGACGAGGTGTGCATGCTCGAATCCTTCGTCGAAGCCCTTGCCCTCGCCACCGACCCGTGGGTCATTCTCTACGTCTCGCTTGGCGTGTTCATGGGGGTCACGCTCGGGGCAATCCCGGGGCTGAGCGGCGACATGGCCATTGCCATCCTGCTGCCCATCGTCTTCTTCCTCGAACCGGCCTCCGCCCTCGGGCTGCTGACGGGGATCTACAAGGGCGGGATGTTCGGTGGCTCGATCTCGGGCATATCCTTCGGGGTGCCGGGCACACCGGGGGCGGCCGCAACCACCATCGACGGCTATCAGGCCAAGCTGCGCGGCTATCCCAACAAGGCGATGCACACCGCGCTCTATTCCTCGGTGATCGGCGACACCACCTCGGACCTGATCCTGATCTTCGTGGCACTGCCGCTCGCCATCGTCGCGCTCAGCTTCGGCCCGGTGGAGTTCTTCGCACTCTACGCCTTCGCGCTCCTGCTGATCTCGGCGCTGACCAAGGGCAAGGTCGCCAAGGGCATCGCCATGGCGGCGCTCGGCATCCTTCTGGCGATGATCGGGCGCGACCCGATCGGCGGCTCGCTGCGGCTGACCTTCGGCATCCCGCAGCTGGCCGGGGGGCTTGCGCTGATCCCGGTGCTGGTCGGCATCTTCGCCGTCTCCGAGCTGATCCTGCAGCTCGCCGACGCCTGGATGCGCAAGGCGCGCCGAATCGTCGAGGACACCAAGGCGAAGGCCGAGGGGCTCTTCGAGGATTACGATGCCAAGGCCGACCGGCTGACATGGCGCGAGTTCCGCGGCACGCTGAAGGCGACCTGGATCGGCACCGGCATGGGCACGCTGATCGGCGCGCTGCCGGGTGCGGGCTCGTCGCTGGCGGCCTTCATCAGCTATGGGCTCGCGCAGCAGTTCTCGCGCCGGCGACAGGATTTCGGCAAGGGCTCGCTGGAAGGCGTGGCGGCGGCCGAGGCGGGCAACAGCGCGACCTCAGGCTCGACGCTGATCCCGCTCTTCGCCTTCGGTATCCCCGGCAGCGCGACGGCGGCGCTCTTCGGCGCGGCCTTCATCCTGATGGGCATGACGCCGGGCCCGCGGCTGATCTATGATCACACCGCGATCATCTACGCGCTCTTCATCATCCTGATCTACGCCAATCTCGTGAATCTCGCGATGTCGAAGGTTCTGCTGCCGGTCTATTCCAAGGTCGCGATGATCCAGTCGCGCATCCTGTTGCCGATCGTCTGCGTGCTGGCGATCTTCGGCACCTTCGCGGCCGGCAACTCCGTGGTGGATGTCTGGGTGATGCTGGCGGCCGGGCTTCTGGGCGTGGTGCTGCGGATCTACGGCTTTCCGCTCGCGCCGCTGATCCTCGGCTTCATCGTCGGCCCCGGCGCCGAGCGGGCGCTTCGGCAGTCGCTGCTGATCGGCGGTGGCGACTGGATGCACCTGCTCTCCAGCCCGATCGCGGTCGGGCTCTACGCCACCGCGGCGGCGATGATCCTGCTCTTTACCGTGATCCTGCGCGACCGGACGCAGCCGCCGAAGCCCGCGACCGGCAAGGAGGGCAGCCCGTGAAGAAGCGCCTCGCAACCATTCTCACCCGGCAGGATTTCTGGGTCGGCCTCGCGGTGATCGCGGTCGGCGTGGCGGGGCTTCTGCACATCGCCTACGGCAACTGGCGGCCCGGCCCGGCGGTGGGGCCGCATGCCTTCCCGCAGATGGCCTACATCACGCTGATCATCGCCGGTGCGATCATCGCCGGCGGCGTGGCCTTCGGCATCTACGACACGCCGCTGGACCGGGCCCGCGGCATCGTCGTCACGGGCGTCGCCGTGGTCGCGCTGGGGGTCGTCATGTTCTGGCTCGCGCGCGTGGTCGGGGTGTTCGTCAGCACCGCGGCCACGCTGATGCTGGCGGCATTCGTGCTGACCCCGGATCCGCTGCGCCGCTGGCCCAGCACCATCGTGCTGCCGCTGGTATCGGCCGCGGTGATCTACGGGCTCTTCGTCACGGTCATCGGCGTGCCGATATCGGGCGCGATCCTGTTCTGAACCGGCCTCAGGCGCCGGGCCAGGTGTCGCCGATGCGGTAGCCACGCGGCCAGGGATCGGCGGGGTCCAGCATCAGTTGCGACAGGCCCGTCAACCAGCTGCGGCCCGAGATCTCGGGCGTCACCGTGGGCGTGTCGCCGATCCGCCCGGTTCCGACGATGCGCCCGGTGAAGCGGCTGCCGAGGATCGAGGTGGCGGTGATCATCTCGCCCTCGGCGATCTCGCCCCGCGCGTGCATCAGCGCGAGCCGGGCCGAGACGGCCGTGCCGGTGGGAGACCGGTCCACCTTTCCGGGCTCGACCACGACCGCGTTGCGCATCTCCCGGCCGGCATCGCCGATCGCCGGCCGGCCCGCGAAGAGGCAGAAGGAGATGTGACGCCAGTCCGGGTTCTCGGGGTGCGCGAAGCCCAGCTCGGCGTTCGCGGCGGCGGTGATGCGCCGGCCCAGTTCGGTGATCTGCGCCGCCTCGCCGGGCTCGAGAGCGAGATCCAGCGCCGCGGCATCAACGACCACGAAGCTGTCGCCGCCATAGGCGGTGTCCACCGTAAGCCGGCCCAGCCCGGGCACGTCGAGCGCCGCATCCAGCCGGTCGGCAAAGGCCGGCAGGTTGCGCACATGGATGCGTTCGGCCTTGCCGCCCCGGCACTCGGCGCGCACCGCGATCAGCCCGCCCGGCGCCTCCAGCAGCAGATGCGTCTCGGGCTCGGTCATCGGAAGGAGGCCGGTGTCGAGCAGCACGGTGGCCACGCAGATCGCATTTGAGCCCGACATCGGCGGGGTATGCATCGGCTCCATGATGATGAAGCCCATCTGTGCGCGCGGATCCTTCGGCGGGACCAGCAGGTTGACATGGCGGAACACGCCACCGCGGGGCTCGTTCAGGACGAAGTCGCGCAGGGCGCCGTCACGGGCGATCCAGCGCGCCTGCTCCCACAGCGTCGCGCCGGGCGGGGGCGCAACGCCGCCCACGATCACGTCGCCCACCTCGCCCTCGGCATGGCAGCCGACGACATGGATCACCTGCCGGCTGCGCATCGCTCAGATCTCCCAGACCGGGGCGCCGAGGAGCGCGCGGTCCGGGGTCACGCCGAGCCCCGGCGCGTCCGACGGCGCCATCCGGCCGCGCACCCGCCGCGGCGCGTCGGGGGCCAATTCGACGGTGGTGTAGGAGTTGAAGTCGGTGGCCGTGAAACAGAACTCTTCGGGCGTCGAGGCCGCGAGATGCGCGATGGCGGCGGTGACGATGTCGCCGCCCCAGCTGTCCTCGATGGTCATCGGGATGCCGCAGGCGACGCAGAGGTCGCGCAGCTGCCGGGCCCGCGTCAGCCCGCCGAGCTTCGAGATCTTGAGGTTGATCGCGTCCATCGCCCCGTCGTGCAGCGCGCGCAGGAAGCTCGGCAGATCCTGGATCACCTCGTCGAGGATGAAGGGCAGGGCGGTCCGGCGCCGCGTGACCAGGCATTCCTCGTAGGAGGGGCAGGGCTGTTCGATGTGCACGTCGAGGTCGCGCACGGCGGCCACCACGCGGGCCGCCTCGCGCATCGACCAGCCGGTGTTGGCGTCGGCCACCAGCACTTCGCCCGGCGCCATCGCCGCCGCGCAGAGACGGATGCGTTCGATGTCGGCGTCGGCATCGCCGCCGACCTTCAGCTGGAAGCGGGTATACCCCTCGGCCCGGTAGCCTGCCACGTTCTCGGCCATCGCCGCCGGCGCGATCTGCGAGATCGCGCGATAGAGCCTCACCGACTCCTGCGCCCGCCCGCCGAGCAGCGCGGTGACGGTCAGGCCGGTGGCCTTGCCGGTCACGTCCCAGGCGGCCATGTCGATGGCGGATTTCACATGCGGGTGGCCGCGCAGGCAACGGTCCATGTGGCGGTTGAGGATGTCATGCGACCGCGGGTCGAGCCCGAGGATCTGCGGGGCGAGTTCGATGATGCCGGCCCGCACGCCGGTGGCATGGGCAGGCAGATAGGCCGAGCCCAGCGGGCAGCATTCGCCCCAGCCGCTGATCCCGGCGTCGGTGACAAGCTCGACAACGGTCGAGTCGAACACCTCGACGAACTTACCGTCGGCCCAGGTGTAGCGGCCCTCGCGCAGCGGCAGGTCGAGCTGGTGGACGCGGACGCCGGTGATTTTCATGGCAGCACCTTTCAGAGCAGCTGATTTCAAAGCACCTGGAAGCCGTGGGCATAGGGGTCGCGGTCGTCGATGAGGATGGTGTTCAACCCGGTCATCCGCGCCCAGCCGGCGATGGAGGGAATGATCGCCGGGCGGCCCGCGACCTCCGTTTCCGCTTCCACCCGGCCGTCAAAGATCGAGCCGATGATGCTCTCGTGCCGGAAGCTGTCGCCCGGTTTCAGTCGGCCCTGCGCCGCCCATTGCGCCATCCGCGCCGAGGTGCCGGTGCCGCAGGGCGAGCGGTCGATCGCGCCCTCGCCGTAAAGCACCGCGTTGCGCGCATCCGCCGCCGTCGAGGGCGCCCCTGTCCAAAGCACATGGGTTATGCCGCGAATCTCCGGATGCTCGGGGTGCTGCACCTCCAGCGCGGCGTTCAGCGCGGCCCGCAGCCGCCCGCCATGGGCCACCAGCTCGGCGGCCGTGAAGTCGGCCATGTCGCGGAACGCCGGCTGCGGATCGACGATGGCGTAGAAGTTGCCGCCATAGGCGATGTCCACCGTCACCGCGCCCAGCCCGGGGCATTCCACCGTCACGCCTGCGCTGTGCAGGAAGGCCGGCACATTGGTGATCCGCACCTCCTCGACATGCGTGCCGTCCTGCCGGAACGCGGCGCGCACCGGCCCGGCGGGGGTGTCGAGCATGAGGACGCCAGCCGTCCGGGGCGCGACGAGCCCGTGCTCCACCGCCAGGGTGACGGTGCCGATCGTGCCGTGGCCGCACATCGGCAGGCAGCCCGAGGTCTCGATGAACAGGACCGCCACATCGCAGTCGGGACGCGTCGGCGGATAGAGGATTGCGCCCGACATCATGGCGTGCCCGCGCGGCTCGAACATCAGCCCGGTACGCACCCAGTCGAAGCGGGCCAGGAAATCGGCGCGGCGCTCCAGCATGGTGGTGCCCGACAGCTGGGGCCCGCCCCCGGCCACCAGCCGGACCGGGTTTCCGCAGGTGTGGCCGTCGATGCAGAAGAAACTGTGGCGCGACATCGCCTCTCCGGGTTCAGGGAAAGCGGGCGAAACGGTCGGGGCGAAACGGCGCCAGATCCAGTGCCGGGGTGCCGCCGCAGACGAGATCGGCCACCAGCTCGGCGGTGCCGGCGGCCTGGGTCAGGCCCAGATGGCCGTGGCCGCAGGCATGGATCACCCGCGGGCTTGCCGCCGAGCGGCCGATCGCGGGCAGGCTGTCGGGCAGCGACGGGCGAAAGCCCATCCAGCGCGCCCCGCCTGTGCCGGGCAGGCCCGGCAGGAAGCTGCGGGCCTTGCCCAGCATGGCATCGCCGCGCGCATGGTTGGGGGGCAGCTTCAGGCCGCCCAGCTCCACCGCGCCGCCGACGCGGATGCGGCTGCCGATCCGGGTCATGACGAAGCCGTGGCTGGGGAAGGTCAGATGCGTGCGCAACTCCACCTCTCCCGGCGGCAGGGTGACGTTGTAGCCGCGCTCGGTCTCCAGCGGCAGCCGCTCGCCGAGGCTCTTCGCCAGCAGATGCGAGAAGGCGCCGGCCGCCAGCACGAGGTGCCCCGCGCGGCGCGCCGCCCCGTCGGCAAGATGCGCCGTGGCCACCTCGGCATCGGCCGACAGCCCGCGCACCTCGGCCCGCTCGATCCGCCCGCCACGGTCGCGGAACACCTGCGCCAGCCATTCGGCGAAGGCCAGAGGATCGGTGGCGTTGCGCCAGCCGGGCGTGAAGAAACCGAGGGTGAAGCGCTGCGCGAGACCCGGCTGAACCTCGGCGATGGCCGCCGCCCCGTCGAGCCGCTCGGCGACCACGCTATGGGCGGCGCGCATGGCCCAGTCGGCCTCCCCCGCGGCCCGGGCCGCAGGCTCGTAAAGCGCCAATTGTCCCTCGGCCCTGATCAGATGCCCGGCGCCGGTGTCGGCCAGCTGGCGGTCCAGCGCGGCGGCGCAATGGGTCATCAGTGCGGCCTGTGCGCGGGTGCTGGCCTCCACACGGTCGCGCCAGCTCGCCCGCCAGAAGCGCATCAGCCAGGGCAGGATCGCCAGCGCGTGGCGTGGCGGGATGCTCAGCGGCCCGAGCGGGTCGAGCAGCCAGCGCGGTGCGCGCGCGATGATGCCGGGAGAGGCCAGCGGCAGGATGTCGGCGAAGGCGAAGGCCCCGGCATTGCCGGCCGAGGCGCCGGCGGCGACGCCGGCGCGGTCGAGCACAGTAACGGCCCGGCCCCGCGCCTGCAGGGCAAGCGCGGCGCTGATCCCGACAATGCCTGCGCCGATCACCAGCACCCGATCCGCCTCACCCATCGCCCCCTCGCGGCCACGGCTCAACGCCGCGCATGGGCCGGGGCGCCCTGACGGCCGGGCGCCGGACGACGATCCCGACCGCCCGGCACAGGCGTCGGGCCCGCCGTGCCGCCGCGCTTCTCACCGGGCCTCGGGTCTGGAGGAGACATCGCCACCGCTCCGCTTTTCTGTCAGGCCGGGCCGATCACCGCAAGGATTGCATATTGGATACGATCTTGCAGGGCCGGCCGCAATCCCGCCCGCCCCGGCCGCGTTGTGCAGGCCCGGAGATCTACCTATATTGTCCCTTAGTCAGCCGTGGCACAGTTTCCTGTGGGTGGGCGCAGCGGGAGGCCCATGAACGACATCCGTCCGATCCGACCGCAGAGCCTCCCGCAGATGATCTCCGACGATCTGCGTCGGCGCATCCTGCTCAACGAGATCGAAGCCGGCGCCCAGCTTCGGCAGGAGGCGCTGGCCCGATACTATGACGTCAGCCGCATGCCGGTGCGCGAGGCGCTGCGCCGGCTCGAGGTCGAGGGTCTGGTGCAGTTCCTGCCGCACCGCGGGGTCATCGTGAACGGGCTCGAGACCGAGGAGATCTCGGAGTATTTCCACCTGCGCGCGCTTCTCGAATGCGATCTCATGGCAGCCGCCGTGCCGCGGATGACGGCCGAGGCCATTGCCGAGGC
>PUNI01000069.1 GCA_003551745.1 Paracoccaceae bacterium
CGCCGAGCGGCTGGCGGAGTGGTTCGAGGAGAACCCCGGCCCGGCGAAGCAGATCGTCGGCAAGATCGTAGAGGCCGCGCTTGCCCGCGAAGCCGCGCGCAAGGCCCGCGAACTCACCCGCCGCAAGACGGTGATGGACGTGGCCTCTCTGCCCGGCAAGCTCGCCGACTGCCAGGAGAAGGACCCAGCGCTGTCGGAACTCTTCATCGTCGAGGGCGACAGCGCCGGCGGCTCGGCCAAGCAGGGGCGCTCGCGCCAGAACCAGGCGGTGCTGCCCCTGCGCGGCAAGATCCTCAACGTCGAGCGCGCCCGCTTCGACCGGATGCTGACCAGCCAGGAGATCGGCACGCTGATCACTGCGCTCGGAACCGGCATCGGCCGCGACGAGTTCGACCTCGGCAAGCTCCGGTACCACAAGATCATCATCATGACGGACGCGGATGTGGACGGCGCCCATATCCGCACGCTGCTGCTCACGTTCTTCTTCCGGCAGATGCCCGATCTGATCGAGGCGGGGCATCTCTTCATCGCCGAGCCGCCGCTCTACAAGGTCACCCGCGGCAAGTCCGAGGTCTATCTGAAGGACCAGGCGGCGCTGGAGGATTACCTGATTGCGCAGGGGCTGGAGGGCGCCACGCTGCGTCTTGCCTCGGGCGAGGACATCGCCGGGCCCGATCTTGCCCGCGTGGTCGAGGACGCGCGTGCGGTGAAGAAGAGCCTCGCGAGCTTTCCCACCCATTACCCGGTCCATATCCTCGAACAGGCCACCATCGCCGGGGCGCTCCTGCCCGGCGCGCTCGACTCCGACCCGCAGGGTGTGGCCGACCGCGTCGCGGCACGGCTCGATGCGATCGCGGCCGAGTACGAGCGCGGCTGGCAGGGACGGCCGACCCAGGATCACGGGCTCAAGCTCTCGCGCGTGCTGCGCGGCGTCGAGGAGGTGCGGGTGCTCGACGGCCAGGTGCTGCGCTCGGGCGAGGCGCGCCGGCTCGCCGGCCACACCGGGGCGCTGCAGGAGATCTATGGCGAGGTCGCCACGCTGGTGCGCAAGGACCGGGCGCAGCCGCTGCACGGGCCCACCGATCTCCTGTCCGCAATCCTCGCCGAGGGCGAGAAGGGGCTGGCGCTGCAGCGCTACAAGGGCCTGGGCGAGATGAACCCCGACCAGCTGTGGGAGACCACGCTCGACCCCGACGCCCGCAACCTGCTGCAGGTGAAGATCGACGATGTGGCCGACGCCGACGATCTCTTCACCAAGTTGATGGGCGATGTGGTCGAACCCCGGCGCGACTTCATCCAGCGCAACGCTCTGAGCGTCGAGAACCTCGACGCCTGAGCCCTCTGTCAAGATTCGTCGAGGTGCTGCTGCGCGCGCAGCGGCACGTCGATGGCAAGCGCCGCGGAACCGGCAGGACGCCGAGGCCTAGCCTGCATCTCTCGCTTGCCAGTCTCGTCCTGCGGGGCGCCGCTGGCGGCGAAGGGGAGCCCAAGAGCGCCGGCTTGTCGGAGCCCGCTTCCGAGTGCTGCACCCCGTTCGCCATCATGTCCGAAAGCCCGGACCGTCGCTCGGGCCGGCGGTCAGAGTTCGCGTTCGACCATCAGCTTCTTGATCTCGGCAATCGCCTTGGCCGGGTTCAGGCCCTTGGGGCAGGTCTTGGCGCAGTTCATGATCGTGTGGCAGCGGTACAGCTTGAACGGATCGTGCAGGTCGTCGAGCCGCTCGCCCGTCGCCTCGTCGCGGCTGTCGATGATCCAGCGATAGGCATGCAGCAGGGCCGCCGGGCCGAGATAGCGGTCGCCGTTCCACCAGTAGCTCGGGCAGGCTGTGGAGCAGCAGGCGCACATGACGCATTCATAGAGCCCGTCGAGCTTCTCGCGATCCTCCTCCGACTGGCGCCACTCCTTCTGGGGGGTGTTCGAGCGGGTCTCGAGCCAGGGCATGATGCTGGCGTGCTGGGCATAGAAATGGGTCAGATCGGGGACAAGGTCCTTGACCACGGGCATGTGCGGCAGCGGATAGATCGCCACATCGCCCTTCACCTCGTCCATGCCGAAGATGCAGGCGAGATGGTTCGCCCCGTCGATGTTCATCGCGCAGGAGCCGCAGATCCCCTCGCGACACGACCGGCGGAAGGTCAGGGTCGGGTCGATCTCGTTCTTGATCATGATGAGCGCATCGAGCACCATCGGCCCGCAGCGGTCGAGATCCACGAAATATGTGTCCACCCGCGGGTTCTCGCCGTCATCCGGGTTCCAGCGATAGATGCGGAAGGTCCGCAGGTTGCGCGCCCCCTCCGGTTTAGGCCAGGTCTTGCCCGTGCGGATGGTGGAGTTGCGGGGCAGGGTCAGCTGTACCATCTTGTCGGCCTCATCAGGTATCGGCGCCGGCGCCGCGACGACTCCGGCTGTTGCGAAGCGCCGCACGGCGACGCAGAAGGGCGCAGGGGCGGTCCGCACGCGCGCAGGCCGCTGCGGAGCGGAGGGCAGGCATGAGCGCCGAGATCGTGCTGCATCTGGGAGCCCACCGCACCGGCTCGACCACCCTGCAGGGCATTCTGGACGCCAACGCGGAGGTGCTGGCGGCCGTCGGGGTGCGCGTGCTGACCCCGCCGCGGCCAGGCAAGCGCGGTGTCGCCACCGTCCGCGACGTGGTGCGGCAGGTGAAACGCGCCAGCCGCCTGCC
>PUNI01000510.1 GCA_003551745.1 Paracoccaceae bacterium
CCCCCTCGCCCACCGGCACCGCCGCCTGCATCGCCGCTCCGCGCAGCCGCAGCAACTGTGCAGTGTCCGCCAGGCTCAGCGCGCCCGCGGCGCACAGCGCGGAATATTCGCCCAGGGAATGGCCGGCGACATGGCTGGCCGCGGTGACCTCCACCCCTTCGGCGCGCAGTGCGGCCATGACCGCCATGGACGTCGCCATCAGCGCCGGCTGCGCATTCGCCGTCAGTGTCAGCGCCTCGGCCGGCCCCTCCCAGATCAGGGTCGAGAGCTTCTCGCCCAGCGCCTCGTCCACCTCCTCGAACACCGAACGGGCTGCGGGCCACGCGTCGGCCAGAGGCCGGCCCATGCCCACCGTCTGTGCCCCCTGCCCCGGAAAGATGAATGCCCGCACGCTCGTTCCCTCCCCCAAACTATTCTGGTCCCTGTCGTTTGCCGCGCCTTGCTTAACCCTACGCGGACGCCGGAGCAATCGCAGGCCCTCGGGGCACCCAGCACCATCGTTTTGCGCGAATCGTTAGCCGTGATATCTCTTTTGAGTGGCGAGCCTCGCGTTCGAGGTGGTGGAGATGCCGTGCCTCGGCGCGATTTGCGGCTACGGGGACGAGGGACTGCGTGGGCGGAGGGCCGGATGGCGGACGTCGGAGCGTGGCCGGCGAGGCGCGGGAGGGTCTCGCGCAGGGCTCTTCTGGGCGGGGCAGCCGCATTGCTTGTCGTGCCGCCGAGGCTGGCGATCGGCGCCCAGAGCCTTGTCAACCGCAGCTTCGTGCCGCGCTCCGAACTGGTGCTGTACCCGCGCGCGCCGACCAACCCCGTGACCGGCAGCGGCGATCCCATCTGCATCGTTGAGCCGCAGAGCGGCGGGCTGCTGGTGACCTGGGTGCGGCGCACCCGCAGCGGGTACGAGGTTGTCCGCGCCGAACAGCTGCGCACGACCCGCCTGACGGTGCGCCGGCAGGCCGACGTGGTGTCCCGCAGCGGGACGGTCAGCTGGGTGCAGGTTGCCGCCAGCCCGACGGCCGAACCGCTGGGCTGGGGCATCTGGCCCGGAGACTGACATCGTGGCGCGCGCCGGCAAGACGCGCGGCCCGGGCAGAGACCCGGCGACCCGAGAGGTGAGAGGGGGACAGGATGAGCGAAGGCCAGACCACCCCGCATGGGGGCGTGCCGGTGACCCCGGACCCGCATCACGACCCCTTCGACCGGATGCTCGAAGCCGCGGGCAGCTATGGCTTTGACCTGGACCGGTCGCTGCTGGTTCTGGCGCTCTGCGCGACGCTGTTCACCGCCGGCGTGGTGGTGCGCTGCATCCACAGCCACGGCAAGGGGCTGCCGCCCCTGCGCCTGTTCGCCATCGCCGTGCCGACCTTCTTCCTCACCAGCCCCCTGCAGGCCTGGGTCCTGCCCACCACCTGGGGCGACAGCCGGGTGACCCCGTTCGACTGGCTGGCCGAGATGCTGCGCGAGGGCGGATCGCTGCAGACGGTCATGTTCGCCTTCGGGGTGGTCATGATGATCGGCTACATGGTCGAACCGATCTTCACCCGTGTCTCGGCCCTCGCGCACAAGGGGGTGGCCCGGAGCACCTCGCCGGGCTGACCCGAGGACGCCACCACCGCGCCCCTTGCACGGCTATGCGGGATCTGTATAAGGCGCCATCCTTCCGCAATCATGCGACCGGCGCAGCCTCTCGCGGGCGGGACGCGGAAGGGCCTCCCCCGCCCAGTGAAGTGCGCCCGAAACGAACGGAGCCCACATGCCGCTGTACGAGCATGTCTTCATCGCGCGTCAGGACCTGTCCAACGCGCAGGCCGAAGGTCTCATCGACCACTTCTCGACCATCCTCTCCGACCAGGGCGGCAAGCTCGTCGGTCAGGAGTACTGGGGCGTGAAGACCATGGCCTACAAGATCAACAAGAACCGCAAGGGCCATTACGCCTACATGCGCTCCGATGCGCCCGCTCCGGCCGTGCAGGAGATGGAGCGGCTGATGCGGCTGCACGACGACGTGATGCGCGTGATGACCGTCAAGGTCGATGCCCATGACGAGGGCCCGTCGGTGCAGATGCAGAAACGCGACGACCGCGGTGACCGCGGCGATCGCCGCCGCTGAGCGAAAGGAGCACACCCATGGCCGCAAGACCGTTTTTCCGCCGCCGCAAGGTCTGCCCCTTCTCGGGCGACAACGCGCCGACCATCGACTACAAGGACGTGAAGCTGCTGCAGCGCTACATCTCGGAGCGGGGCAAGATCGTGCCCTCGCGCATCACCGCGGTGTCGTCCAAGAAGCAGCGCGAGCTTGCGCGCGCCATCAAGCGCGCCCGCTTCCTCGCCCTCCTGCCCTACGCCGTGAAGTGAGGAGGCAGCCATGCAAGTGATCCTTCTGGAACGCGTGGCCAAGCTTGGCCAGATGGGCGAGGTCGTGTCCGTCAAGGACGGCTTTGCCCGCAACTTCCTGCTGCCCCAGGGCAAGGCGCTGCGCGCCTCGGACACCAACATCGCGAAGTTCGAGGAGCAGAAGGCCCAGCTCGAGGCCCGCAACCTCGAGACCAAGCGCGAGGCCGAGAAGCTGGCCGCCACCATCGACGGCACCATCCATGTGGTGATCCGCTCGGCCTCGGACGGCGGCGCGCTGTATGGTTCGGTGTCGACCCGTGACATCGCCGAGGCCGCGACCGCGGG
>PUNI01000409.1 GCA_003551745.1 Paracoccaceae bacterium
CCGAGGGTCCAGAGCGCATTCTGGAGGTTCTCGGCCAGCGCCGTGAAGCTCTCGCCGCCCAGCACCACGGCGGCATGTTCCCAGCCGCTGTAGGCGAGAACGAAATGATAGAGCCGATGCGCCAACGGCTGGCCGGCGATCGTCACGCCAAGGCCGCTGGCGTCGGTGAAGTCCGACAGCGCCATGCGCCCGGGCTCGGGCGTCTGGCGGAAGATCACGTCGCGCTCCGGCCCGTACAGGGCGCGCCAGTCGCGGACGCGGCGCTCCAGCGTGCGGCGTATCCGGTCGTCGGGGAAGGCCTCAGGATCAGTCAACTGTAGATGCCGCAGCAGGGTTACGGCCTGCACGGCCGGATCGCGGGTGAGGATCGGTACGAGAACCGGCTCCCAGACCGCCTCCAGGGGGTCCGGCACGGTGCGTCCCCGGGCTGACTTGCGCTGGGAGGGCAGACGGGGATCGGCATCGAGCCGGCGGGCAGTGCGTTCGCTGAAACCTGCCCGGGCGGCGGCGACACGCTGGCTGTGATTGCGACGGTCGGTCATGTAGAGTCTCGCTTGCTGGTCGGTGACGGGTTTGCCCGGCACGGTCGGATCTCCGTTTGGATGCAGAGATCGGACCCTACCGGCCCGCAGCGACCAGCACCCACTCCCCAGAAGAGAGCCGCGCCGGTGGCCCCAACCTACGGTCGGGCTACGCCCTCCCTCCGGCTGGGGCCACCGGCCAACTTGACTGACGGTGGCGGTCAACTTGGTTGTCGCTCATCAAGCTCGAGGGCATTGGGCAAGTTGCCCAATGCACCACTCGCCTGACCAAGGACGGCCGCCAGTATCCGGCCCGCCGCCCCCGCACCACCTACAAGGGGGATGCGGAGACGGATGGGGCTGGCCTATGGCGCGGCGCTGAATGAGGGGCGGGCGCTGTTCCCGGGGGACACAGAGTTCGGCCAGTGGCTTCGCTCCGCCAACTTGGCGGAGGGGATGCACGACCACGAGCGCGCCGCCGCCATGTGGGCCGCCGCCAACCCCGACCAGTTTGCAGAGGCCCGCAAGGACTTCCGCGGTGGGCATGCGGGTGGGCAGGTAGCTTTCCGGTGGCCGGATTCGTGACGTCGGATCAGCGGCTTGCGAATGCCCCAGCTGTCCAGTGGACCGTTTCCCCGACGACGACTGGAAATCCGGGCCGCCGAGTTTACCACCGGTGACGTGGGCGACGCGCCCATGCTGCCCGAGCTGCTCGACCAGATCCCGCCCGAACAGGAGATCGCCACCGTCACCGCCGACGGTGCCTTCGACACGCGCAAGTGCCACGACGCCATCGCCGCCCGTGGCACCGCCGCGCTCGCCATTGTGCTCGAACCAATGGCGCATCAATGGCTCGCTCCCGCCCCGCAAGAATGCCAAACCCTGGAAGCCCGACACCGCCGGAGCCATCGCACGCAACGAGATCCTGCGCACATCAAAGCGTATCGATCGAACCATATGGCGACGATGGTGAGGGGCCGGCCCGCCACCGGTTCGAGGGCGGCCCCGAACGCTATCACCGCCGAAGCCGCGCCGAGACCAGGATGCATTGCGTCAAGCGCCTGGGCCATCGCCTCTCCGCGCGCCAGTTCGACCGTCAGGTCGCCGAGTTCCAGGTCCGTGTTGCTGTCCTCAACGGCTTCACCGCGCTCGGCATCCCCGTCACGAAAGCCGTGGGCTGAGTCTGTCCGGGGAAAGGGGAACCCTGTCCGTCATCCAATTTGTGCAACAGAGCTGCGCAGAACAGGAACAGGGGCTATGGTGCAGGAACTTCACGTCGGCGTCGACGTCGCCAGGGACTGGCTCGACATACACCATCGCCATCGCGGCGCCCGCCGCATCGACACCGCGCCGTCGGCGCTGAAGGCCATCGCGGCGACCTGCGCCAGGGAAGGCGCCTGGAGCGTCTCCTCCCGACGGCCCCGGAGAACGACCGCAGCCCGAGCGTCAGCCGCATCACGGGCGAGCGCCGACGCAAGAGGACCGGTCAGCACCCGGGGCCGTTGGTCTTCGAGGCGAGCGGGGGCTACGATCACCGCCTGCGCGTGGCGCTCGAGGCGGCCCGGGTGCGTTTCAGCCGGGTCAACCCGCGCCAGGCGCGCGACTTCGCCCGCGCGATGGGCGTGATCGGCAAGACCGACCGTGTCGATGCCCGCATGCTCTGCGACCTCGGCTCCCGTCTCCGTCCCCCCCCCGACCGAGCCACTGGCGACATCGCGTCGCGCCCTTCAAGCGCAAGCGACGCGGCGCCGCCAGCTGGTCGAGATGCGAAAACAGGAGGCGACACGGCTCCAGCAGACGCCTGATGCCAGCGGCCCCGGAGAGTGACCGCAGCCCGAGCGTCAGCCGCATCACGGGCGAGCGCCGACGCAAGAGGACCGGTCAACACCCGGGGCCGTTGGTTTGATGCCGAGGCGCGCGGCGACATTCGCAGCCTCATCGCCGTGCTTGATCGCCGGATCGCCAAGGCCGATGCCCGCATGGCGGCGCTCATCGCGGCCGATCTGCGGCCCGGTAACTGGTTGGCGGGTGTGCGGCACCGATGCGGCCGCGCGCGGGTGCGCATCTGCGGCGGCACGGCGCGGTGGCCCGACGGACAGGGCGCCCCGACTGGCCGGCCCCTTCGCTGGTGCGACGGCCGAAGCCCGGATGGCACGCG
>PUNI01000036.1 GCA_003551745.1 Paracoccaceae bacterium
CCAGGCCCACCAGCAGCGCCAGGCCCGCGAGGGCGAAGATCGCCAGCCAGATCTCCCGCGCGGACATGCGCACCGCTCCCGTCAGGCTAGGGGCACGGCGCGCCCGCGCCGCGTGCCGGCATCACGCGCCGGGGCGCGCCCGGCCGGTCAGGCCATGCCCCAGATATAGATCGAGGCGAAGAGGAACAGCCACACCACATCGACGAAATGCCAGTACCAGGCCGCGGCCTCGAAGCCGACATGCTTCTCGGCGCTGAAATGGCCGGCCCGCACGCGGAACCAGCACACGGCGAGGAAGATCGTGCCGATGATGACGTGCACGCCGTGAAAGCCGGTGGCCATGAAGAAGTTGGCGAAGAACACGTCGCCGCCGAACGTCCAGTCGCGCAGCGCGGTCAGGTAATAGTACTCATAGGCCTGCAGGAAGGTGAAGAGCAGGCCCAGAACGATGCCGATGCCGAGCCCGAGTTCCACGTCGCGGCGTGGCCCGCCGTGCACCAGCGCATGGTGCGCCCAGGTCACCGCACAGCCTGAAAGCAGCAGGATCAGCGTGTTGATGAGCGGGATGTGGAAGGGGTCGAGCTGGTAGAAGACCGGCGGCGCATACTCGGTGCCGGCATACTCGTACATCGGGTAGAGCGCGTGCTTGAAGAAGCTCCAGAACCAGGCCGAGAAGAACATCACCTCGGAGATGATGAAGAGCAGGAAACCATAGCGCAGACCCAGCCGCACGACCGGCGTGTGATCGCCGGCATGGCTTTCGGCCACCACGTCGGACCACCAGGCGAACATCACGTAGAGCACCGCGGCGAGGCCCATCAGGAACAGCCAAGGCCCGCTGTCGTGCATCCACAGCACCGCGCCGAACAGCATCACGAACACGCCGACGGCGGCCATGAACGGCCAGATAGAGGGCGGCAGGACGTGGTAGTCGTGGTTCTTCTCGTGGGCCATGGTCGGCGTCTCGCTGCTGATGCGCTCAGTTCCCGTCCGCGACCGTGGCGGCGGCATGCTCTTCGGGCAGGTCGGCGGGGTGGAAGGTGTAGGAGAGGGTGATCTGGGTGGTGCCGGCGGCCTCGCGATCCTCGACGAGATCCGGGTCGACGAAGAAGCTGACGGGCATCGACACCCGCTCGCCCGGCCCGAGAACCTGATACTCGAAGCAGAAGCACTGGATCTTCATGAAATGCCGGCCGGCCCCATAGGGTGTGACGTTGTAGCTCGCCACCCCCGCCACCGGCTCGTCGGTGGGATTGTAGGCCTCGTAGAAGGCCAGCGCCGTCTCGCCGATGCGGACCTCCATGGTCCGCTCGACGGGCCGGAACTCCCACGGGAAGTCGCGGGCCTTGGAGGCGTCGAAGCGGATGCGCACGGTCTGATCGAGCACCCGGTCCGAGTCGGCCTGCGCCACCCCGGTGGTGCCGCCGTAGCCGGTCACCCGGCAGAAGAGGTCGTAGAGCGGCACCGCCGCCCAGCCCATGCCCGCCATGAACACCACCACCGCGCTGGCCTGCAGCGCGGTGCGCGAGGTCGGCGACAGCCGGCGCCAGCGGGCGATCATTCCCGTTCCTCCCGCATCTGTTCATAGCGCTCGGCGAGGTCGGGCCGGAAGCTGTGGTCGAAAGCCTCCAGCGAGCCGCCGCGCTGCACCTTGGCGACCGTCAGAGCGAAGACCAGCGCGATGAAGGCCACCAGCGTCAGCCCGACGCCCACGTTGCGCGACCGGCGACGGCGGTGAAGGTCATGTTCGCGGGTGATGGGCATGTCAGGCCCCGAACCAGAGGGCGTCGACCGCCGCCTGCAGGAGCAGCGCGACGAACAGGACGAAGAGATAGGTCAGCGAGAAGCGGAAGAAGCGCTTCTCGGCGGCATAGCCGTCGGCCTCCGCCATCGCCTCGTCGCGACGCAGGATCCCGATCGCGCCGCAGAGGAAAAGGGCGTTCATCACCACCGCGGCAGCCAGATAGATCGGCCCGCCGACCGCGGTGACGCCGAGACCCACGGCCACAGGGGCCAGCAGGAGCGTGTAGGCGAAGAGGTGGCGCCGGGTGGCCGCCCGGCCATGCGTGACGGTCAGCATGGGCACCCCGGCGCGATGATAGTCGTCCTTCATGAAAAGCGCGAGCGCCCAGAAATGGGGGGGTGTCCACAGCAGGATCACGAGGAACATCAGCACCGGCTCCACCGCGATGCCGCCGGTGGCCACCGCCCAGCCGATCATCGGCGGAAACGCCCCGGCCGCGCCGCCGATGACGATGTTCTGGGGCGTGGCGCGCTTCAGCCACATCGAATAGATCACCGCGTAGAAGAAGATCGTGAAGGCCAGCAGCCCGGCCGCGACGAGATTGCTCGCCAGCGCCAGCATCACCACCGCAATGCCCGACAGCGCCAGGCCCAGCCCCAGCGCCTCGCCGGGCTCCACCTTGCCGGCCGGCACCGGGCGGCGCGCGGTGCGGCGCATCACCGCGTCGATGTCGGCGTCCCACCACATGTTGAGCGCGCCGGAGGCGCCGGCGCCGAGCGCGATGAAGACGATCGCCGCCAGCGCCACCACCGGATGCACGCCCGCCGGCGCGACCAGGAGCCCCACCAGCGCCGTGAACACCACCAGCGACATCACCCGCGGCTTCAGCAGCGCCACATAGTCGCCGAACTGCGCCTCGGCCGGCGCCGTGC
>PUNI01000457.1 GCA_003551745.1 Paracoccaceae bacterium
GGGGTGTCCCGTCCGCCCGCCGCGCGACGGGGCGCGACCGAAGCCGCGCCCGCCCGATCAGCCCGCGGCGGCGACCGCCCGCGCCGTCAGCACCCGCACCAGATTGGCGCGATACTCCGGGGTCCCGTGCAGATCGGCGATCATGCCATCGGCCGAGACAGTCAGGCCCTTCACCGTCTCGGCCGTGAAGCTGTCCGACAGCGCCGCCTCGGCCTCGGTCCAGCGGAACACGCCCGATTCCGACGCGCCCGTCACCGCCACCCGCACGCCGTCGGCGAAGCGCGCCACGAAGACCGCGGTGAGCGCGAAGCGCGAGGCGGGCTGGAGGAACTTCTGGTAGTTGGCGGCCTGCGGGACCGGAAACTTCACCTCGGTGATGATCTCGCCGGGCTCCAGCGCCGTCGTGAACATGCCTTCGAAGAAGTCGTCGGCCGCGATTTCGCGGGCGTTGGTCACCACCGTGGCGCCCGAGCCCAGCACCGCCGCCGGATAGCAGGCCGAGGGATCGTTGTTGGCGAGGCTGCCGCCGAGGGTGCCGGTGTTGCGCACCGCCGGATCGCCGATGCGCCCCGCAAGGGCGGCCAGCGCGGGATAATGCGCGGCCGCCTCGCGCGCCACCGTGGCGTGGGTGGTGCCGCCGCCGATGCAGACCCGTCCGCCATCGTCGCGGCACACGCCGCGCATCTCGGCGATGCCGGTGAGGCTGACGAGCTTCGAGGGCTGCGCCAGGCGCTGCTTGAGGGTTGGGATCAGCGTCTGCCCGCCCCCGAGCGGTTGCGCCTCCTCGTCCCCGGCCAGCGCGGCGACCGCATCGGCCACCGAGGTAGGCCTGACGAAATCGAATGCGTACATGGGCTTGCCTCCCTTACTTCGCGTTGATCGCGGCCCAGACGCGGGCCGGCGACAGGGGCATGTCGATATGTGTGACATGGGTATGGCCGGCCCGGTGCAGCGCGTCGATCACCGCGTTCACGATCGTCGGCGGCGAGCCGATGGCGCCGGCCTCTCCGCAGCCCTTCACCCCCAGCGGATTGTGGGTGCAGGGCGTCTGGCAGGAGTGATCGACGGCATAGAACGGCACGTCATCGGCGCGCGGCATGGTGTAATCCATGTAGCTGCCGGTCAGAAGCTGGCCGTCCTCGTCATAGGCCGCGCATTCCAGCAGCGCCTGGCCGAGCCCCTGGGCGATCCCGCCATGAACCTGGCCATCCACGATCATCGGGTTGACGACATTGCCGAAATCATCGGTGGCCGCGAAGGAGCAGACGGTGACCTTGCCGGTTTCCGGGTCGACCTCCACCTCGCAGGCATAGGCGCCGGCGGGATAGGTGAAGTTCGACGGATCGTAGAAGGCCGTCTCCTCCAGCCCCGGCTCGATCTGGTCGAGCGGATAGTTGTGGGGCACATAGGCCGCGAGACAGACCGAGCCCCAGTCGATCGACTTGTCGGTGCCGGCGACCGAGAACTTGCCGTCCTTCAGCTCGATGTCGGCATCCGACGCCTCCAGAAGATGCGCGGCGATCTTCTTGGCCTTGTCGATCACCTTGCCTGCGGCCTTGACCATCGCCGAGCCGCCCACCGCGAGCGAGCGCGAGCCGTAGGTGCCCATGCCCATGGGCGTGTTGGCGGTATCGCCATGCACGATCTCGACCTGCGACTCGGGGATGCCGATCATGTCGGAGATGACCTGCGCAAAGGTGGTCTCGTGGCCCTGCCCGTGGCTGTGCGAGCCGGTCATCACCACCACGCCGCCGGTGGCGTTCACCCGCACCGTGGCGCTCTCGTAGAGCCCCGCCCGGGCGCCGAGCTGGCCCACCAGCTGCGACGGCGCGATGCCGCAGGCCTCGATGTAGCAGTTGACGCCGAGCCCGCGCAGCAGGCCCTTCCGCGCGCTTTCCGCGCGGCGCGCCTCGAAGCCGGAGAGGTCCGCGATCTCGACCAGCTTGTCCATCGTGGCGTGGTAGTCGCCGGTGTCGTAGACCACCGCGACCGGCGTCTGATAGGGAAACTCGGTGATGAAGTTCTTGCGCCGGATCTCGACCGGATCCATGCCCATCTCGCGCGCGGCCTTGTCGATCACCCGCTCGAGCTGGAAGGTCGCCTCGGGGCGGCCGGCACCGCGATAGGCATCCACCGGCACGGTGTTGGTGAACACCGCCTTCACGTTCACGTAGATATGCGGGGTCTTGTAGTTGCCGGCCATCAGCACGCCGTGCAGCCAGGTGGGCACGCTCGGCGCGAAGGTCGAGAGATAGGCGCCCATGTTGGCGTAGGTCTCGGTGCGGATCGCCTGGAACTGGCCCTCGGCGTCGAGCGCCAGTTCGATCTTCGTCACATGGTCGCGGCCATGGGCGTCGGTCATGAAGCTCTCCGACCGCTGCGCCGTCCACTTCACCGGCCGGCGCAGGGCCTTGGCGGCGAAGGTGCAGAAGGCCTCCTCGGCATAGTGGAAGATCTTCGAGCCGAAGCCGCCGCCCACATCGGGCGCCACCACACGCAGCTTGTGTTCGGGGATGTTGAGCACGAAGGCCCCCATCAACAGCCGGATCACATGCGGGTTCTGCGTGGTGCTGTAGAGCGTGTAGCTGTCGGCCATCGGATCGTATTCGCCAATGGCCACGCGCGGCTCGATCGGGTTGGCCGTGAGCCGGTTGTTGATCAGATCGAGCGTGGTCA
>PUNI01000364.1 GCA_003551745.1 Paracoccaceae bacterium
AGTCGCCGGCGGCGGCGGCGCTGACGGCCCGGCCGGTGCGCGGCGAGACATAGGCCAGATCCTCGCGCGCGCCGGAGACGGCGCAGGCGCGCAGATCGAGGCCATAGCCGGTCTCCTCCAGCACACCCAGCTCCCAGCGCAGATAGGCCGCCGGCCAGTCGGGCGCGGTGTCCAGCGCATCGAGCAGGGCGCGCGAGGCGCGCCACAGCCGCGGATAGGGCGCGCGTTCCGGCAGGGCGAAGGCCAGCAGCGCGCAGACCGAGGCCAGCGCGGCCAGCGCGGCGCGATCGGAGAGCACGGCCGCGGCGCGGTTGCGCAGCGGCTCGACGGCGAAGCTGCCCATATGCGCGTCGAGCCGGGCCCGCCAGGTGACGTCGAGCTCGGCGCCCGGCTGCAGCGCGGGCGCCAGCCGCCGGCCCGCGCCGCCGGGCACCACGCCCAGGTGCCGGCCACGCTCTTCGGTGAAGACCTCGATGATCGCCGCGCTCTCGCCGTGCCGGCGCACGGCGAGCAGCGTGGCCTGGGCCCGCCATTCCATGCCGCCCAGCTAGCCGGGGGGGCGGACGGGCTGCAAGCCGTCTCCCGCTCATCCGCCCGGGGGAAAGAGCCGGTCGAGGGCCGCGTCGAGCGCTGCCGGCGCTTCGAGCTGCAGCCGCACCGGCAGGGTCAGCACGCGCCGGCGCAGGGCGGGCGGCAGGCGCACCGCGTCCTTCTCGGTGGTCACGAGCTGCGCCCCGGCCGCCTTTGCCTCGCCCTCGAGCCGCGCCAGCAGCGCCGGCGTCAGCAGCTGGTGATCGTCGAGCGCGCGCGCACCGACGACCTCGGCGCCCTCGGCGCGCAGCGTCGCGAAGAACTTCGCCGGATAGCCGATGCCGGCGAAGGCATAGGCGCGCAGCCCGCGCCAGGCCATGCCGGTGGCCAGCGGTTCGAGCCGGCCGGTGATCCGAGCGAGCCCGCCCGCCGCCGCGCCCCAGCGGCGGGTGAAGGCCGCCTGCGCCTCGGTCGCGCCGATCGTCAGCAACATGTCGGCGCGCGCCAGCCCCACCGCAACCGGCTCACGCAGTGGCCCGGCCGGGATCACCCGGCCATTGCCGAAGCCGCGGGCGGCATCGGCCACCACCAGGGCCAGATCCTGCACCACCGCGGGGTTCTGGAACCCGTCGTCGAGCAGCACCGCCCCGGCCCCCGCGGCCTCGGCCGCGCGCACGCCGGCGGCGCGGTCGCGGGCCACCCAGACCGGGGCGAAGGCTGCCAGCAGCAGCGGCTCGTCCCCCACCTCCTCGGCACGGTGGCGCCGCGCATCCACGCGCAGCGGCCCGGGCTGCCGGCCGCCATGGCCGCGGCTGACGACATGGGCGGCGATGCCGCGCGCCGCCAGCCGCTCGATCAGCGCGATCACCGTCGGCGTCTTGCCGGTGCCGCCGGCGGTGAGGTTGCCGGCGCAGATCACCGGCACGGCGGCGCGGTGTGCATGCACGCGCCCGCGGGCCAGCCGGCGCGCCGTGGCGGCGGCATAGAGCGCAGCCAGCGGCGCCAGCAGGCGCGGTGCAAGACCGGGGGCCTCGGGGGGACGCTGCCAGAAACCGGGCGGGCGCATCAGTCGCGCGCCGCGTCGAGCGTCTGGAGCAGCAGGCCGGCGACCCGGTCGGTGACCTCGCTGCCCTCGGTCGCCACCGCCCAGCCGCCCTCGGCCATCCGCGCCATGCGCTCGGGGGCGAGCAACCGCACCACCGCGCGCGCCAGCGTGGCTGTATCGGCGACCTGCAGACGCGCGTCGCGGGCGGCGAGGCGGGCGTAGATCTCGTCATGCGGGGCGATGGCCGGGCCGTGGAGAATGGCCGAGCCGAGGCCGGCGGCCTCGACCGGATCGCGCCCGCCGCCGGCGCCGAGGGTGCCGCCGAAGAAGGTGACCGGTGCGAGGCGATACCAGAGGCCAAGCTCGCCCTCGGTGTCGGCGATGTAGATCTGGTCTTCGTCCTCGGGCTCGGCATCCTCCGACCGGCGCCCGCCGCGCAGCCCCAGCGCGGCGGCGGCCTCGGCCAGCGCGGCGCCACGGCCCGCGTCGGCGGGCACAAGGATCAGCAGAAGCCGATGCGCAAGCTTCTGCGCCGCCTGCTGCGCGTGCAGCACCGCCGCCTCCTCGGCGGCGGGCACGGCGACGGCGAGCCAGACCGGCCGGGTGCCCATTCGCTCGGCCAGCGCGTCCCGCTCGGCCGCGTTGTGGGGCAGGATATGGGCGCGGATCGCCATGGGGCCGGCCATCTCCAGCCGCCCGGGCGGCACGCCGGCGCGGCGCAGGGCGCGCAGCGCCTCGGCGTCGCGCGCCAGCACCCGGTGTAGCCGGCGCAGCAGCGCGCGCTGCAGCCCCGGCAGCGCCGGCCCGCCAGCCACCGACACCGAGGACCCCGCGTCGACCAGAAACACCGGAACGTCGGCCTGCTCGGCGGCATGGATCAGCCCGGGCGGCAGCGCCGCGCCGCAGAGAACGACGACCGAGGGCCTCCAGGCGGCGAGCGCGGCCGCCGCGGCCTCGGGCGCCTCGGGGGCGAAAGCCAGCGCCGGGCAGCCGCGCGGCAGCGGCGGCAGGGCGGGCGGGGCCTTTGCAAAGGTGACGACGAGGCCCAGCCCAGGCTGCGCGGCCTCGAGCCGCAGGGCGAGCGCGGCCAGC
>PUNI01000300.1 GCA_003551745.1 Paracoccaceae bacterium
GGGTGGATCTGGTCGCGGCCGACGACCGGGCGCTGACCGCGTTCCGCAACTTGCACATCGGCTTCGTGTTCCAGTTCCACAACCTGCTGCCCGACTTCACGGCGCTGGAGAATGTGATCTTCCCCACCGCCGTGCGCGAGGGGCGCGAAACGGCTGCCGCAAGGGCACGCGGGCGAAAATTGCTGACCCGGATGGGCCTGGGCGAGCGGATCGACTTCCCCTCGGCCAAGCTGTCGGGCGGCCAGAAGCAGCGCGTGGCCGTCGCGCGGGCGCTCATGAACCGCCCCGAACTGGTGCTGGCGGACGAGCCCACGGGCAACCTCGACCGCGTTTCGGCGATGCAGGTGATGGACCTGATCGCCGAAATCAACCGCGACGAAGGCACGACCTTCCTGATCTCCACCCACGACGAAAAGATCGCAAGCCTCTGCCGGCGACAGATCGTGGTGGGTGATGGGGCCGTGGCAGGGTAAGGCGCGGCAGAGGGCTCCCGAACGCGGCCCGGAGGAAGGGCGACCGGCAGACACAGATTGCCGATAAGCGGAACATACCGGGATCGAGGCAGCCCCGGCCGGACAGCCGCTAGCAATCCGGTGCCAGGGTCCATTGCGCGGCGGCCGCCCGCTCGTCCTGACGGCGCCGGAGTTCGGCTCGCACGCGGCGAAGCGCGGCAAAGAGATCTGCGAAGCCACATGTGCTGTCGTCAACTTCCCGAGGGGCATCGGCCCAACGGGCGCGAATGTTGCGCAGCGCGTCCGCCTTCGACGCCGCACAGGCCGCGGAGAGCGCCGTTGACAGGTGTCGCAACTCCGCCAGAGAGATTGCCCGCAACCGCGGAGCCCTTGCCGCCTGCAGCAGCGTCGAACGATCCATGGTCTGGGTGTCCTTGGCCGTGTCCGATCGTTCCATGTCCGGCTCCTGTCGTTGCGGGGTCAGGACTTTGTGCTCATGCAAGCCTCGAGATGCCGGTCTGCCAACGGCCCGGGCGGGCGATCGTTCCGTGCGGCTCGAACGGATCGCGACCGAATGCACGGCCGAGTTCGGACCGTCCGCGACTGACGCGGCTCTTGATCGTGCCAACGGCGCAGTTGCAGGCATCGGCCGCTTCCTGCTGCGAAAATCCGTATGCGCCCATCAGGACGACCGGCCGGCGGTGGATTTCGGGGAGCGTGGCCATGACCGAAATCAGCTTGTTCAGGTCGACGGAATGCTCCTGCGCCGCTTCCTCGAAGAGCAACGCCGCAAGTCTGCCGTCCACGTCCTGCACCTCGCGTCGGTGCATTCGGAGGCTGGAATAGAATGTGTTGCGAAGGATGGTGAACAGCCACCCCCTGAGTTCGGTTCCTCGCGTGAAACTGTCGCGGTTCGCCCAGGCCTTGAGGAAGGTCTCCTGAACCAGATCCTCGGCGCGGGTCTCGTCGGCGGCAAGCTTGAGGGCGAAGCGGAACAGGACCGCGCCCTGCGGCGGCAGGAGGAAATGAAACGGATGGACGTCGATCATGGTTTTCGTGTCACCTTTCCGATGGCGGGAGTTGCCAGCTTCCGGCGGGGCGCTGCCTTCCCTCCGGGGGACGGGGATTGTGTCCTGATCGCCTGAAGCATAATGGCTCTGCTGCGGCCCCGGTCGCAGCTGACGGCGATGCGAAAGCGATGGAGAATGCTCGTTTGCCGAAAGACGATGCACGGCGCGGTCCGTGTGCCGTGCCGTCTTCGACAATTCCTTGGCAATGGCCGGACAGCCGGACTCGTCGCAGGCAACGGAACTTGGGCCACGTGTAGGGGCCTTTTGAACGTCCACCATGAACGCAATCCGGCTGTCCGATTAACTTCGCACTGGTTACTGCAGCAACATGCCGTGATTTCAAGCTAGCCATCGGTCGGACGCGCCGACAGCCCCGGAAACTACTCAGACGCAGCGCAGAGCCCCCTGTGCACCTGTGAGTCAGGTCGGAAAACTGCGCGCCGCCGGAATGTCGGGCGGTGACGGCGATCCCGAAAAGCCCGGCTTCTGCATGACCGAAAAATCCGATACCGTCCTCATGCACGACGGCAGCACGGCGAGGAACCGTGCGCTCGTGGTGCCTTTGCGTGACGGGCGCGGTGCCCCCTGTGGTGGGAAGATGCGATGTCCAATGCGCACGCTCGAACGCTCGGTCCTGCGCTTCCCATCGTTGCCGTCGGCGCATCGGCAGGCGGGCTCGAGGCGTGCCGGGCGCTGTTGAAGGCGATGCCCGGCGACATTCAGGCGGCCTTCGTGCTGGTCCTGCACCTCGACCCGACACATGACAGCATGATGGTCGACCTTCTGGCGCGGGATACCGCCTTGTCGGTGCTTCTGGCCGCCGAGGGCATGACGCTGCGGCCTGCCCATCTTTATGTCATCCCGCCGGGCGTCTTTCTGACGGTCGAGAACGGCGTTCTCCACACAGCTGCCCCGGAGCGCGGCAAGGCGGTGCGCCTGCCCTTCGATGTTCTGTTGCAGTCTCTGGCACGGGAGGCATCATCGCCGCTGGCCTGCATCGTGCTGTCGGGGACCGGCACGGACGGCAGCGGCGGCCTCCGCGCCATCCATGACGCAGGCGGGCTGATCCTGGCGCAGGACCCGAAGGAGGCCGGGTATTCCGGCATGCCGGACAGCGCCATGGCGACCGGTCTGGTGGATCAC
>PUNI01000239.1 GCA_003551745.1 Paracoccaceae bacterium
CCGCCGAGATCGAGACGGCGGTGCTCGACGAGGCCGCCACGTCCGATGCGTTGGGGTCGGCGCCGCCGGCCCAGGCGCTCGACCGGCCCTACATCCAGACGGCGAGCTTCGCGCAGGAGGCCGGCGCCGAGCGTGCTGCGCAACTGCTGCGCGACGCCGGCGTGGCGGCGGAGGTACGGCAGGACAGCGGGGCCGGCGGCGCCGTGGTCTGGCGCGTGCTGGCCGGGCCGGCCGCCAGCACCGCCGAGCGCGACAGCCTGCTCGCCACCGCCCGGAGGCTGGGGTTCGCCGATGCCTTTCCGGCGCGCGGCTGAGGCGGCGCGCCGTGCCGAGTTACCTGGGAGTTGCACCGATGATCCGAACCCTGCCGCTTGCCCTCGCCGCGGCGCTGCTGCTTCTGCCGGCCATGGCGTCGGCGTTCGAGACCCGCGCGCGAGCGGCCATCGTGGTCGACGTGAACACCGGCACGATCCTCCTGGAACGCAATGCCGACGAGCCGCTGCCGCCGGCCTCGATGTCGAAGCTGATGACGCTGAACATGGTGTTCGAGGCGCTGGAGGATGGCCGGATCAGCCTCGACACCACCTTTCCGGTCTCGACCCGGGCCCGGCAGATGGGCGGCTCGCGCATGTTCGTCGAGGAGCGCCACCGGCCGACGGTCGAAGACCTGATCCGCGGCATCGCGGTCCTGTCGGGCAATGACGCGACCGTGGTGGTGGCCGAGGGGCTGGCCGGCACCGAGGAGGGCTTCGCCCAGCAGATGACCGAGCGCGCCACGGCGCTGGGGATGCAGAACAGCACGCTGATGAACGCCTCGGGCTGGCCGCATCCGCAGCACCGCATGTCGATGCGCGATCTCGCCATCCTCTCCGAGCGCCTCGTCACGCAGTTTCCGCAGTACTACCATTATCTGGCCGAGCCGGACTTCACCTGGAACGACATCACCCAAACCAACCGCGTGCCGCTCCTGAACGCCGGCATCGGGCTCGACGGGCTCAAGACCGGCTTCACTTCGGAGGCGGGCTACAGCCTCGCGGGCTCGGCCCGGCAGGGCAACCGGCGGATCATCTTCGTCATCAGCGGGCTCGGCAGCGAACGCGAGCGCGCCGAGGAGGCCGAGCGCATCATCGCCTGGGCGTTCCGGCAGTTCGCCGAACGCCGGATCGCAGAGGAGGGCACGCGCATCGCCGAGGCCGAGGTGTGGCTCGGCAGCCAGCCCCGGGTCGGGCTGGTGCTGGGCACACCGCTGGTGGCGCTGGTGCCGAGCCTGACGCAGATCGACAGCTTCGAGGCCGAGGTGGTCTATGACGGGCCGATCCCGGCGCCGATCGCGGCCGGCCAGCCGCTGGGCGAGTTGGTCGTGCGCGTGCCCGGCATGGACGAGGCGTTGCGCGCGCCGCTGCTGGCCGAGGCCGATGTCGCGCCCGGCGGCTTTCCGGTGCGGCTGCAGACGGCGGCCGGGGTCCTGCTGGACCGCGCCCTGAGCGCCGTCTCGGACCGGGCGGCAGGCTTCTGAGCGTGGCGGCGGCGCCGGCAGCGGGCCTGTTTCTCAGCTTCGAGGGGATCGACGGCGCCGGCAAGTCCACCCAGGCGCGCCGGCTCGCGGACCATCTGCGCTGTCTTGGCCGGTCGGTGGTGCTGACCCGCGAGCCCGGCGGCTCGCCCGGTGCCGAGGAGATCCGCCGGCTTCTGGTCGAGGGCGCACCGGGACGCTGGTCGGCCGAGACCGAGCTTCTGCTGTTCACGGCGGCGCGGCGCGATCATCTGGAGCGGACGATCGCGCCGGCGCTGGCGGAGGGCCGTGTGGTGATCACCGACCGCTTCGCCGATTCCACCCGCGTCTATCAGGGTGCGGTCCGGGGCGATCTGCGCGCGCTGACCGATCGGCTGCACGCCGAGATGATCGGGCTGGAGCCGAGGCTGACCTTCATCCTCGACATGGAGCCCGGGCCCGCGCTGCGCCGCGGCCGGGCGCGCGGCGGCACCGAGGACCGCTTCGAGGAGATGGGCCAGGAGTTCCAGACATCCCTGCGGGCAGGTTTCCGGGCGCTCGCGGCCGGTTTCCCCGACCGGTGTCGACTGATCGACGCAGCCCGGCCGGCCGAGGCGATTGCCGCCGAGATCGCCGCGATGGCGGCCGAGGTGCTGGGCTGACCGGCGCGCGCCCGCCCGTCGCCGGGCCGGGCGGCGCCGCCGGTGGCTGCGCCCGCAGGGGCGCCACCGACCGACGGATGCTTGACAGTTGCGGGGGCTGCGGGGGAGAGGCGGGGCCATGAGCGAGCCTGCCGAAGCCGACCGCGCCGAGGGTGTGCCGCATCCGCGGGCGGCCGCGCAACTCTTCGGGCACGCCGCCGCCGAGCGCGCGCTGCTGGCGGCGCATGCCGGCGGCCGCCTGCATCATGCCTGGCTGCTGACGGGCCCGCGCGGCGTCGGCAAGGCGACGCTGGCATGGCGGGGGGCGCGCTTCCTGCTGGCACAGCCGCCCGAGGCTGGGGGCGGGCTTTTCGCGGGAGACCCTCCGCAGAGCCTCGACGTGCCGCCCGACCACCCCGTCGCTCGGCGCATCGCCGCCCTCGCCGAAGGGCGGCTTCTGCTGCTGCGCCGGGCGTGGGACAGCGAGCGCAAGCGGCTGAAGACCCAGATCGCCGTGGACGACGTGCG
>PUNI01000475.1 GCA_003551745.1 Paracoccaceae bacterium
CAACGCAGCGTGCCGTCGAGTTGTTGCGCGAAGGCTTCGATCAGCTGCATCCCCAGCCTGCTGCGCGCGCCTTCCGGGCCGGCTGTGGCCTCGCCTGTCGCCGGCTCCGGGCCGAGGGCATTGCCGACGCTCAGGGTGACGGTGCCCGCCTCCTCGTGCAGGGCGATGTCGATCCAAGCCGCGGCGCCCGCGCACGGTCGGCCGACGTATTTCAGCGCGTTGATGACAGCTTCGGTCAGCAGCAGCGACAGCGGTACCATGCGATCGGGGCAGAGCGTCACGGGATCCAGGCGGGTCTCCACGGTGATGCCGCTTCCCGGCGCCGCGCCCACCACCACAAGCTGGCGCGTCAGCTCCTCGACGAGCTGGTCGGCGCGCACCGCCGACAGCCGATCGGCCTCATAGAGCCGGCGGTGCACGGTGGACAGCCCGATCACCCGGTCCTGCACGCTCTGCAGCACCTGCCGCGCGGCCGGGTCGGACACCTGCCGCATCTGCAGGTTGAGGATCGACGCGATCAGCTGGAGGTTGTTCTTCACCCGGTGGTGCACCTCCTTGAGGAGGACCGTCTTCTCCTCCAGCGAGGCGGCAAGCTCGGCCTCGTCGCGGGCGAGGATCCGGGCGAGCTTGTTGAAGGTGGCGCTGACCTCCCGCAGCTCGGCCGGCGCATCCTCGATCACTTCCGGCGCCGTCTCGCGATGGCCGAGTGCGAAGCGGCGCATCTGCTGGTTGAGATGGCGGACGTGGCGGATCACCAGCCGGTAGACGGCGAAGTAGGCCACGCCGAGGCTGGCCAGCCACATCAGAAGCGGAAACACCAGTGGCCAGTAGGGGAACCCGCCGGTCGCCGCGGAGCCCGCGCCGCCGGGCCAGACGCCCAGCGCATAGAGCTGCCCGGGCATCAATGTCGCGATGGCGAAGGTTGCCCGGGTGCCGCGGGCGGTGGTGCCCTGCAGCACCCTGCTATCGCCGGCGATCAGATCGGCAAGGGCCTGTTCGGCAGGAAGGTGCGGCGCCGGGTCGTCGGTCCCATGGGCCGGCAGCAGCACCTCGCCCATGCCGTTGAGCAGAACCGTGCGGGCCGGCGCGTCCGCGCCCTGCCCGGCGACCTGCCCCATCAGTTCCAGCGCGCGCTGCGGCAGCGCGATCACCACGAAGCCCTGCAGATCGACCCCGTCGCGGATCGGCTGCAGCACGATCAGTTCGGGGGCATTGCCGGCTGCGGGCGTGGCCGCGAAGATGCTGGCCACGGGATGGTCGAGCTGGCGCTGGAAGGCGGAGCTTCCCGAGAAATCGGCGCTGCGGCCGTCGGACACGCAGTTCATCCGGCCGTCGGGCGCGATCACCCCGGCCATCCGGAACACTCCCGAACGGCGCACGAACTCGGCCATCAGTTCCCGGCAGGCCGCGAGGTCGTGGCGCCGCTCCAGCGCCGGCGGGCCCAGCGTGCTGGCCGCGGCGAAGGCGCTTTCGATCAGGGCGCGCTTGCCGGCAACCGCCTCGGCGGTGCGGCTGACCAGCGCCTGATCGGCACCATGCCGCGCCGCCAGGACCGTCTGCGCCGTCGTGTAGACGGCGATCGCCCCGATCGGCAGCAGCGCGAGCGACAGCAGCACCACAAGCCGCACGGCGAGCCGGCGGGTCATGCGCGGCCCAAGGGATGGCCCCGCCCCCAGCATGCCGCGCTATCCCCCGGCCGGGCGCTGCGCCGACATCACCGCCAGCGTCGCGCCCTCGGTCAGGTCCATCGCCTCGCCGGCGTCGAGCCGCAGCTTCTCGGCCAGCGCACGGCGGCCGCGGTTGGCCCGGCTCTTTACCGTGCCTGGCGCGCAGCCGCAGGTCTGCGCGGCCTCCTCGACGGAGAAGCCGAGCGCGCCGACAAGGATCAGCACCTCGCGCTGCTCGTCGGGCAGTTCGGCAAAGGCGGCGGCAAAGTCCGCGAGCGCGAGGCGGCCGTCATGGTCGGGCTTGCTGGCCAGCGCGCCGGTCAGAGTGCCGCTGCTGTCGGCGACCTCGCGCGCGCGTTTGCGCCGCAGCGAGTAGAAGGCGTTGCGCAGGATCGTGAACAGCCACGCCCGCAGGTTGGTGCCTTCCGTATAGAGCTCGAACCGGCTCCAGGCCTTCAGCAGCGTATCCTGCACGAGGTCATCGGCGAGCGCCTCGTTGCCGGCGAGGCTGCGGGCGAAGGCACGCAGGGCGGGCACATGCTCCAGGATCGCTTCGCGCGGGTCCTCGCCGGGCGTGTCGCCCCGGCTGTCGGGGTCGCTCATCGCGCCCCGGACCCACGCTCGGCGCGCAGCCGCGCAACGAGTTGCTGCAGCGCCTCGGGCAGTTCCTCGTCGAGCGAATCGTGATAGAGCCGCCGCAGGTTCTCGTCGATCTGACGCTGCAGCGCAGGCGGAATGTCGGACGGGCCGCGACGCCGGTTCTGGTGGTCGATGTGGGACATTATGCTATCGTCTCGTCTGTCGCAGCTGTTACCGCGTGGTGCGTGAGTCGTCGACCGGCATGCGCCGGCACCCGGAACCGAACGCCCGATCGTGCGTTTGGTTCCACGCTTCGGATTAAAAGTGAGTATCCATGACCGATCCGCAACCCTCCGACCCGAGCCGGTCCGACGTCGCCGCCCGCATCGTGGCGGAATTGCCCTATCTGCG
>PUNI01000558.1 GCA_003551745.1 Paracoccaceae bacterium
GAACTGGGCGACGATCAGGTTGCCGGTACCAACCACTTGCCGTCCCTCCGGCGTCCGCACCCGCGTTTGGGCATAGCGCTCCTCAATGATGGCCAGGGTGCGCACCACGGCTGTGCGATGGGCCTGCTCGATCGCCTCATTCCCCCCGACCAGTGCCGCCAGGCTGATGCTCTTGGGCGCACTAAAGGTCAAATCCAGCCCGGCCCGATGGCGCTCTGGGTCAATCTTGCGGCCTGATAGGGTTTTGTGCCCCAGGGGGTGAGAGCCATGAAGCAGGTTCTTGAAGTCGCCCCCCTGCACCTGGCCCGCTAGCCCCAGGCTTTTGGCCCCCTGGCCCCACCAACCGGAGTGAGCCTGGTTCTCTTCGCTGGTGTAGTAGTTCTCGGCGGTGTAGTAGGTTTCGCCCTGGTTGGCGCTGATCACCGTCAGGCTGAGCATGACTGACCTCCTAGCCTTCCACCAAGCCCTGGCGCTTGCGGACTTCCTGAATCAGCGCCTTGCGATTTTCCAAGGCTTGCGGCCCTCGGGCATTGGCCTGCTCTAGGGCGATGGTCTCCAGCAAAATCTGGAGCCCTTGAAACTGCACTTGCAGCAGCTCCATCCGGGCCTTGAGGTCATCCACCTGCCGCTCCAGGTCGCGGCGCTGGGTGTTGGGCTCGTCATCATCTACGCCATTGGCTCTCTGTGGCTCGCATTCGTCACCGACCAGTCACTGCTCACCGCCGTCATCCAGGGCGGTGTCGTCTTCGTCCCCGGTGACGCGGTCAAAGCGCTGGCTGTGATGTCACTCGTCACCGGCGGCTACCTCACTCACGCTCACATCCGCGAATGATACAGGTTGAGAACCTGACCGCCAGATACGACGGCGTGACGGCGGTCGACGACGTCTCGCTCAGTATCGACGAGGGGGAGTTCGTTCTTCTCGTCGGGGCGAACGGGAGTGGCAAGACGACGCTCGTCCGTCACTTCAACGCGCTCCTCCAGCCAGATTCGGGAACAGTCACGGTGAACGGAATCGATGTGGCCGAGAATCCTGTCGTCGCCCGGACGAACGTCGGCATGGTATTTCAGCACCCTGCCGACCAGTTCGTCGCCGCGACAGTGGGTGCCGACGTGGCGTTCGGGCCCGAGAATCTGGGACTCGACCGGGAGGAGATTGACCGCCGGGTCGAGAATGCGCTGTCTGCGGTCAACCTGTCCGGGAGAGAGACGACACGAATCGACCGACTCTCCGGAGGGGAGCAGGCACGAGTCGCTATCGCGGGGGCGCTGGCGATGGAGCCGTCGTGTCTCGTCCTCGACGAGCCGTTCGTCGGTCTCGACCAGCCCGCACGCGAGTCGGTGCTCGACCAGCTGGATTCGCTTCACCGGGATGGGACTGCACTCGTCGTCGTCACGCACGACCTTCGTGACCTGACTGGGCCTGCAGACCGTCTCCTCGGGATGTCTGAGGGAGCCATCGTTCTCGATGGGCCACCAGCAGCGTTGACGAGTGAACTTCCGGGGATAGACGTCCGAGTTCCTGAGCGTACGTGATTCGATACCGACGGTGACCAATGCACTACGAACACGGAACGACCGTCTTCCATCGCCTCGACCCGCGCTCGAAGCTCGTCGGACAGTTCGGGTTCGCGATTGCGGCCTTCGGACACACCGAAACCGCTGTACTGGTCGTGCTCACGCTCCTGGCTGGTCTGATGCTCGCACTCGCGCGACTTTCGCCGGTTCGCGTCCTCAGAACGTACTGGTTCGCGCTCGTTCTGCTCGGCCTGGCACCGCTGTTTGCGATGTTCCAGCCTTCCTCCCCGTGGATAGTGCCCGAACGAGCACTCTCATCAGTCGTCGCCGGATACCAGGTTATCCTCGTTCTGCTGGTCGCAGCGGTATACGTCAGAACGACCCCCGTCAGAGACACTCGTGGTGCTATTCAACGACACGTCCCTGGTCGAGTCGGGCAGATTCTGGGGGTGGGCATCGCGCTGGTGTTTCGGTTCTTTCCGCTCGTTCTTCGAGATGTCGCCCAGAGCAGACTGGCGATTCGAGCCCGTGAAGGTGACCGGTTGTCGACGAGGGCGCAGATACAACATCTCTCGCTCATCAGTCTCCAGCGCGCGCTTTCACGGGGGGAGACGCTCTCACTCGCGCTCCGTGCACGCTGTCTCGCCTGGAACCCGACGCTCCCTCGACTGCGCTTTTCTCCGCTCGACTACGTCGTCCTCGCTGTCGGTGTTGGGGTTGGACTGTTGTCGTTTGTGTGACGCTGTTTTATCCCGGTAAGACAGTACTAACTGGCTTCGTTACGTTGTGCACGCATGAACGACTCATCGTTCGAACTGGAGACACCGGTGCTGACCCGCGAGGATCTGCTGGTCGTCGAGGATTCACGTTTCGTCACCGACAACGTCGCACTCGTGACAGGGGCGGCCTCGGGAATTGGCAAGGCAACGGCCATCGCGCTGGCGATGAACGGGCTGACTGTCGTCGGTGCAGACATCGACAGTGACGGGCTGGCGGAGATGGATACGCTCGTTGATGAGTTCGACCCCTCGGGTAAGTTTCACGGCGTCGAGACGGACCTGACTGACGACGACGATGTCGCTGCGGTCGTCGAGGCTGCTGCTGGCGAGGGGACGCTCCGGTACGTCGCAAACATC
>PUNI01000292.1 GCA_003551745.1 Paracoccaceae bacterium
CAACCTTCTCGGAGATGATCGTCAGACCGAGCTTTCTCTTGAGCGCGCCGGACATGGCGCCTCGCGCTGTGTGCGGCTTATGCCGATGTCGGCATAAGGCGCATTATGCCGATGCCCGGATTATGCCGATATAGCTGTGTAAGCTGTTGTTTCTGGAGGGGACCGCTGCGAAGGGGTTGGCATAATCAGAGGGCTTCCAGGAAGGCGAGGAGTTTGTCCGTCGGCCGGAAGCGGCCGGGTTTCGTCGTAATCGGGGCTGTCCTTTCGAGGGCGCGTTCCTTGATCTGCAGGTCCGCGTGCAGGTAGATCTGGGTCGTCTCAACCTGTTCGTGACCGAGCCAGAGCGCGATCACCGCTGTGTCGATACCGGCTTGCAGCAGGCGCATGGCCGCCGAATGCCGCAGCACATGCATGGTCACCCGCTTGCGCGCCAGGGATGAGCACCGGGCCGTCGCGTCCTTGACGTATCCGGCCAGTCGGCGTTCAAGCGCATCGCGGCTGAGGGCGCGTCCGGTCCGTGTCGGGAACAGCGGGTCTGCTGGCTGACCGGCCCGCTCGGCCAGCCAGGCCCTCATCACGGCAACAGTGCCAGATGTGAGCGGCGTGATCCGTTGCTTTCGACCCTTGCCGGTGCAGCAGATATGCGCACCGGCTCCGAGATGGATGTCGGCGCGGGTCAGCCCGATCAGTTCGGAGGCCCGAAGGCCCGTCTGGACGGCGAGACCGAACAGCGCCGTGTCGCGTCGCCCGGTCCAGGTTGTCCGGTCCGGTGCGGCCAGCAGGGCATCAATCTCTGCCTCGGTCAGCCAGGTCACCAGCCGCCGCTCGAAGCGCTTCGGCGGAATGGCCAGCACCCGTTCGATGGTGGCGGCATGTTCGGGATGGCGCAGGGCGGCATACCGGAACAGGGCCCGGATCGCGGCCAGTCGGGCGTTGCGGGTGCGCACGCCATTCTGTCGTTCGTGCTCGAGGTGGTTGAGGAAAGCGCCGATCAGAGGCGCATCGAGATCGTCGATGTCGAGCTTTCCCGGCGGCTTGCCGCATCGTTCCGATGCGAAGACCAGCAGCAGCCGCAGCGTGTCGCGATAGGCCTGAACCGTGTTCGGGCTGACCTGGCGCTGGCGGATGAGGCGGTCGGTGAAGAAGGCCTGCAGGGTCGTGGCGAGCGCGGTCATGCGTCACCCGCCAGGTGGCGCTCGAGCCTTTCGCCTGCCAGGCCCAGCAGTTCCGGCGCCGCCGACAGGTACCAGTAGGTGTCGCCGGGATCGGCATGACCGAGGTAGGTGGACAGGATCGCGAGGCGGGAGCTGGGGTCGCCTGTCCGGTAATCGTCGACAATGGTACTGACGGCGAAGCTGTGCCTCAGATCGTGGATCCGGGGTCGGCACGCCGCCGAGCGGGGAGTGATGCCGCAATGATGCAGCAGCTTCTTGAAGGTTGGCTGCACGACCGTATAGCGCAGCCGCTTGCCTGTCGCGCTGATCAGCAGGGCCGGCATGCCCGCAGGATTGGGGCGGTCATCCCGTATGAGGTAGTCCTGCAAGGCAGCAACTGTCGTAGGGTGCAGCGGCAATGCGCGCGCTTTGTCGAACTTCCCGTGCCGGATGATCACCAGGCCGCCGTCCGCGTCAAAGTCGTCGCGGTCGAGACCGATCGCCTCGCCGATCCGCATGCCGGTCGCAGCCAGCAGGCCGATCAGCGTCCGGTAGGTCGCCTGCACATACGAACCGCGCAGGATCTCCGTTGCGCGCATCAGTTCGGCGATCTCATGCGACGTGTAGAGATAGGGCGTCGCGCGACGTCCTCGCGCTGGAAGCAGATCGTCCGGCGGCACCTCGCTCACCCCATCGAGCGCGTGCAGGTGCCGGGCGAAGAGACGTACCTCGGCCAGACGCCGGGAGGTCCAGATCGGGGCGGCACCCGCAGGCAGGTTCGCCCAGGCCAGCGCCGTCTCGGTCCGGACATGGGTCTCGCCACGATCCTCGGCGAAGGTCACGAACTGGCCGACAAGTCGCTCGGCCTTGTCCATCTTGTAGCCTAGGGCACGTCGCAGGGTCAGATAATCGGCAAGGGCATTGCGCAGGTGGCTCATAGCGCGCCCTCCGGCCAGGGGCGTGCGATCAGGCGCAGGGTGTCGCGGTCGACCTTCGCGTAGATCGCCGTGGTCGCGACACGACGGTGACGAAGCAATTGGCCGATCTCCGGCAGGGACGCACCGGCGCGCAGGAGCTCCGTTGCCGCCGTATGGCGCAGGCGATGCGCATGGACACGCCCGAGGCCCGCGCGCCGGGCGGCGTCCGCCACGATGCCGCTCACGCGGCTGGACCCAAGCACATGGTGGGGCGCGAAGTGCCGAACGAACACGGTCCGCCCTTGGGCGTCCGCCGGTCGGGCGCTTGCTAGGTATTCAGCCACCAAGTGCCCGACATCGGCAGGAAGGGGCAGCTGTTCGTGACAATTGCCCTTGCCGCGCACGCGGATCGTGCCCACGCGCCAGTCGATGTCGTCGAGCTCGAGCCCGGCGACTTCACCGCGCCGAAGGCCGAGCCGGACCAGCAGGGTCAGGATCGCCAGATCGCGGCAACCGACCGCGGTGTTGGCATCGCAGGCCGCGAGCAGACGCCGCACCTGATCGGGCTCGAGCCCCCTGG
>PUNI01000130.1 GCA_003551745.1 Paracoccaceae bacterium
CAGCACAGGCTCCGAAACATGCCATGGGAACCCTGAGCCAGTGAACCACCCCAACGGGGAGCCTCGAATGTCGCTCGCCTTATATTACTACACGGCCACTTGGGACGACACCCGCAAGGCACACACGACCCTATTCAAGCCACGCCCAGGGACCGAGGACCAGGTCGACCATCTGGTCGCACGGCGGGCTTTCATAAGGGACATCCTCCCACCGGTAGTATATCGGCGGGTAGGCGGGAAATTGCACCGCCTTGGCCTTTGAATAGTTATTCGGGTATCAAGCTTTCAAGAAAAGCTCTATAGTCACTCTTGGCCATTAACCGCGCGCGTGCTTCTAGTTTGGTTTGGTCGATCCAGCCTTTCTGGAAGGCGATTTCCTCTAGGCAGCCGGTTTGCAGGCCCTGGCGGGTCTGGAGGGTGCGGACGAAGTTGCCGGCGTCGAGGAGGCTGGCGTGGGTGCCGGTGTCGAGCCAGGCGAAGCCGCGGCCCATGCGCTGGACGTCGAGGAGGCCCTCGGCGAGATACATCTCGAGGAGCGCGGTGATTTCCAGCTCGCCCCGGGCCGAGGGCTGCACCCGGGCGGCGCGCGCAGGCGCGCTGCCGTCGAGGAAGTAGAGCCCGGTGACGGCATAGTTCGAGGGCGGCTCCGCGGGTTTCTCCACGATCGCGGTCGCACGACCCTCGGCGTCCATCGCCACCACGCCATAGCGTTCGGGGTCGGTGACGTGATAGCCGAAGACGGTGCCGCCCACTGTCCTCGCGTCCGCCGCGGCCATCAGGTCGGGAAGCCCGTGGCCGAAGAAGATGTTGTCGCCCAGAACCATGCAGGAGGGTGCACCGTCGAGGAACGCTTCGGCCAGGATATAGGCCTGGGCCAGGCCGTCGGGGCTGGGCTGGGCGATGTAGGTGAAGGTGAGCCCCCAGTCGGAGCCGTCGCCGAGGGCGCGGCGGAACTGGTCCTGATCCTGCGGGGTGGTGATGATCGCGATCTCGCGGATGCCGGCCAGCATCAGCACCGAGATCGGATAATAGATCATCGGCTTGTCGTAGATCGGCATGAGCTGTTTCGACACGCCGATGGTGATCGGCCAGAGCCTTGTGCCGGTACCTCCGGCGAGCACGATGCCCTTGCGCCCGCTTCCGCTCATGCGTTCTGCCCTTCCAGTTCGGCGAGGATTTCCGCCATGCCGGTCCGCCAGTCCGGCCGCGCGAAGCCGAAGGCGGCCTCCGTGGCCGTGCAGTCGAGCCGCGAGTTCAGAGGCCGCGGCGCCGGGGTGGGCCAGGCGGTGGTGGGGATCTCCTCGACCACGGCGGGCAACCCGGCGGCCGCGAGGATCGCGCGGGCGAAGCCGGCCCAGCTGACATCCGGCGCACCGGCGAAGTGGTAGGTGCCGGAGAGGCCAGGTTCGCGGGCGAGTCCCTTGGCGATGGCAAGGCAGGCGGCAGCGATGGCCGCGGCCGGTGTGGGCCCGCCGACCTGGTCGGCCACCACCCGCAGCCGGTCGCGCTCGGCACCGAGCCGCAGCATGGTCTTGAGGAAGTTCGCGCCATGGGCCGAGAACACCCAACTCGTGCGCAGGATCGCATGCACGCCGCCCGCCGCCCGCACCGCCGCCTCGCCGGCCTCCTTGCTGCGGCCGTAGACGCCGAGGGGGGCGGTGGGGTCCTCCGGCCTCCAGGGCCCCGCGCCCGAACCGTCGAAGACGTAGTCGGTCGAGATCTGCACCAGCGGGATGCCCTGCTTCGCCGCCGTCTGCGCCATGGCGCCGGGAGCTGCGGCGTTCACCAGATGCGCCTCGGCCCGCCGCTCCTCGGCCGCGTCCACGGCGGTGAAGGCGGCCGCGTTGATCACCGCATCGGGCGCCTGCGCGCGGATCGCGGCGGCGCAGGCAGCCGGATCGGTGAGGTCCGCCGCCGCGCGCCCCAGCGCGATCACCTCCACCCCGGCCTCTGGCGCCTTGCGGCGCAGCTCCGTCGCCACCTGCCCCGAATGGCCGAAGACCAGAACCTTCACGGCGTCGTCTCCTCCTGCCCCAGCCCCAGCCGGGCACCCACGCCCGGACGGTCGAGCAGCGGGCGCCACCAGCCCTCGTTGGCGAGATACCAGTCGACGGTGCGCGCGAGCCCTTCCTCCAGCGTCACCGACGGCCGCCAGCCCAGTTCCTCGCGGATGCGCGCCGGGTCGATCGCATAGCGCAGGTCATGCCCCGGCCGGTCGGCCACGAAGCTGATCAGCCGGTCATGCGGCGCGCCGGCGGGCCGCCGGTTGTCGAGGATCGCGCAGATCCGGCGCACCAGGTCGATGTTGCGCGCCTCGTTCTCGCCCCCGATGTTGTAGGACCGGCCCAGCCGCCCCTGTTGCAACACCAGCAGCAGCGCCTCGGCGTGATCCTCCACATAGAGCCAGTCGCGCACGTTCTCGCCCTTGCCATAGACCGGGATCGGCTGGCCCGCGAGCGCCTTCAGGATCACCACCGGGATCAGCTTCTCGGGGAAGTGGAAGGGGCCGTAGTTGTTCGAGCAGTTGGTGACCAGCACCGGCAGGCCATAGGTCTCGCCCCAGGCGCGCACCAGATGGTCGCTCGCGGCCTTCGAGGCCGAATAGGGGCTGCGCGGGTCATAGGGCGTGTCCTCGGTGAACTTGC
>PUNI01000412.1 GCA_003551745.1 Paracoccaceae bacterium
AGGCGTCGGCCATCTGGAAGGCCTCGCCGATGCTCAACTCCTCGGGCGGCGGCGCGTCGGCCACCTCTTCCTCGACCGCGTCGGGGTCGGGGTCGGGCAGGCCCAGAACGAAGGCCGGCGGCAGATCGCGGCTTCCGGGCACGAAGAGCGTGTTGGCCAGCCACTGGCCGAGAAGGAAGATCAGGAGCGCCCCGGAGAGGGCGCCGAGCGCCTTGGTGAACACCATGGTGTCGAACATGTCCTTCCCCCAGCAACCGCCCTTGTCGTCGGGCGCCATCTATCCGCTTCCTCTTGCGGAGTTCAAGCGATACTTACCGCGACGAGACGCCCCATCGGCGCGGAACGGGAGGCAGGCGTGCAGCCGGCGGAAATGGTAGCGCAAACAGGCGATCAGCCCGCGATGCTGAGCGGGCGCATCGCCTTCCAGGGCGAGCCGGGGGCCTATTCGCACCAGGCCTGCCGCGAGGCGCGTCCGAACATGGAGGCCCTGCCCTGCCGCACCTTCGAGGACGCCATCGAGGCAGTCCTGCGCTGCGAGGCCGACCTGGCGATGCTGCCGGTGGAGAACTCCACCTACGGACGGGTGGCCGACATCCACAGCCTGCTGCCCAACTCGGGTCTGCACATCGTCGCCGAGGCCTTCGTGCGGGTGCACATCAACCTGCTGGCGGTGCCCGGCACGCCGCTGTCGCAGGTGCGCCGGGCCATCAGCCACACCGTGCTGCTGGGTCAGTGCCGGGACTTCCTGCGCGCCCACGACATCCGCCCTGTCGTGGCGGCCGACACCGCCGGGGCGGCCCGGGGCGTCGCCGAGACGGGGGACGCGGAACAGGCGGCGCTGGCGTCGGAGCTGGCGGGCGAGATCTACGGGCTCGACGTGCTGGCGCGCCACATCGAGGATCAGTCGAACAACACCACGCGGTTTCTGCTGATGGCGCGCGAGGCCGACTGGAGCCGGCGCGGCACGGCCGGAATGATGACGTCCTTCGTGTTCCGGGTGCGCAACATTCCCGCCGCGCTCTACAAGGCGATGGGCGGCTTTGCCACCAATGGCGTGAACATGACCAAGCTCGAAAGCTACATGGTGGGCGGGTCGTTCACGGCGACGCAGTTCTTTGCCGAGATCGAGGGCCACCCCGACGACGCCAATGTGCGGCTGGCGCTGGAGGAGTTGCGCTATTTCACCTCGATGCTGACCATCCTGGGCGTCTATCCCGCCGATCCGCGCCGGCATTGAGCCGCCCGGTCAGCCGCGCCCCGTCAGCCGCACCCCGTCAGCCGCGCGCGGCCTGCCAGTCCGCCTCCAGCCAGCGGGCCGCGGCCTCCAGATCCGCATCGAGCCTGGCCTCGATGCGTGCGCGCACGAGCTTCAGCGAACCCAGCAGCATGCGCCCCTTGACGCCGCGCCCGGCCAGATCGACCGTCACCGCCACCCGGGTGGCCTCCTCCGCGAGGGTCTCGAACAGCACCCCCAGCCGGCCGGTCAGCGCCTCTGCATCGACGGCAAGCTCCAGCGCCTCCGGCGGCACATGCTCCGCCAGATCCAGATTGGCCGCCCAGGTCCGATCGCCGACCGGATAGTCGATGGCGAGGCGCAGGCCCTCGGGGCCGGCGGTGTCGGGCCGGGTCAGCGCCACCTCGGCGCCGCGGTCGCGCAGGGCCATGGCGAGCCGGTCGAACTCGGTGGCGCGCGCGAAGACGAAGGGGCGCGGGGCCGAGATCACCTGGGCGATGGCGATGCGCATGGCGATCAGTCCAGCCGTCCGGCCAGCCAGTGGCGGATCAGGAAATGCGCGATCGCCCCGGGCCGCGCGCCCGTCACCTGCGGATGGCGCCCGTCGATCACCTGCACCAGCTCCTCGCGCCCGAGCCAGCGGGCGTCCTCCAGTTCGGCCGGGTCGATCCGGACCGCATCCGACAGCGCCTCGGCCGCACAGCCCAGCATCAGCGATGCCGGAAAGGGCCAGGGCTGCGACGCCAGATAGCGCACGCGGCCCACCCTCACCCCGGTCTCCTCGGACACCTCGCGCCGCACCGCCGCCTCGATGGTCTCGCCCGGCTCCACGAAGCCGGCCAGCAGCGAATACATGCCCGCCGGCCAGCCCGGCGACCGGCCCAGAAGCAGCCGGTTTCCGCGGGTGACCAGCATGATGACCACCGGATCGCTGCGCGGAAAGTGATGCGCGCCACAGGCGGGGCAGGACCGCCGCCAGCCGGCCTCCGCCGGTTCGCTGGCCGCGCCGCAGGCCGAACAGAAACGATGGCTGCGATGCCACAACGTCAGCGCGCGGGCCGTGGCCAGCACCTCGGCCGACAGCGCCGACAGCCGCGTCATGACCCCGCGAAGCTCGGCGAAGCGATGGTCGTGCGGAAGGCTCGGGTGATGCTGCTCGGAGGGATCGAAGAAGGCCGCCAGTGCCGCCGCATCGATCTCCGGCGGCTCCCAGGCCGAGATGTCGGCGGCAAAGCGCGGCGCCCCATCGGCAAGCCCGAGAAAGAGCGCCGGTTCGCACGCCAGGTCAAGCAGCGGATGATCGAGCGCCAGCCAGCCCGGCCGATCGCGCTCGGCGCCGGCGATCAGCGGCTTGCCCCGCCAGATCGGGACGACCCGGGCCGTTGGCTCGGCGCGAAGGCACTGGAGC
>PUNI01000318.1 GCA_003551745.1 Paracoccaceae bacterium
AAGAAGGCGGCGTCGCCCGCCTTCAATCCCAGCTGCACCCGGATCGCCTCGGTGCGCTCGGGGCCGATGTTCTTGGCGATCGGGCCGGCGGCTTCGATCTGGACCTCGGTAGAACCACTCGTGATCATGGCGCCGCTGTCGGCGCGCTCCTTCGTCTCCGACACGACCGTGTTCTCGCGCCAGAAGATGTAGCCCATCCCCGGCAGGCCCTCCTTCTGCGCGAAGGCGTTCATGCGGTCGCAGAAGGCCCGGGAGCCGCCGGTGGGGGCGGGGATGGCGCGGATCTCGGTGCCGTCCTTCTCCAGCAGCTTCGCGAAGATGCCGAAGCCCGAGCCGCGGAAATGCTCCGAGACGTCCTGCATCTCGATCGGGTTGCGCAGGTCGGGCTTGTCGGTGCCGTATTTCCTCATCGCCTCCGCGAAGGGGATGCGCGGCCAGTCCTTCGCCACGGTGCGGCCATCGCCGAATTCCTCGAAGACGCCGGCGATCACGGGCTCCATGGCCGCAAAAACGTCCTCCTGGGTGACGAAGCTCATCTCGACGTCGAGCTGGTAGAAATCGGTGGGCGAGCGGTCGGCGCGGGGGTCCTCGTCGCGGAAGCAGGGCGCGATCTGGAAATACTTGTCGAAGCCCGCCACCATGATGAGCTGCTTGAACTGCTGCGGCGCCTGCGGAAGGGCGTAGAAGCGGCCCGGGTGCAGCCGCGACGGCACCAGGAAGTCGCGCGCGCCCTCGGGCGAAGAGGCAGTGATGATCGGGGTCTGGAACTCGGTGAAGCCTGCGTCCCACATCCGCTGCCGCATGGAGCGGACCACGTTCGAGCGCAGCATCATGTTGGCGTGCAGCCCGTCGCGGCGCAGGTCGAGGAAGCGGTAGGCCAGCCGCGTCTCCTCGGGATAGTCGGGCTCGCCGAAGACCGGAAGCGGCAGCTCGCCCGCCGGCCCCAGCACCTCCAGCTCGCGGATGTAGACCTCGATCTCGCCGGTGGGCAGCTTCGGGTTGACCAGCGACGGCTCGCGCGCCTTCACCGCCCCGTCGATGCGGATCACCCATTCCGCGCGCACCGTCTCCACCGCCGCGAAGGCCGGGCTGTCGCCGTCGGCCAGCACCTGGGTGATGCCGTAATGGTCGCGCAGGTCGATGAAGAGAACCCCGCCATGGTCGCGCACCCGGTGGACCCAGCCCGCCAGCCGGACGCTCTGGCCCACGTCGTCGGCGCGCAGATCGCCGCAGGTGTGGCTGCGATAGGGGTGCATGAAGGCCTCCGGGGGGTCGCGGTTTCGGCGAGCGGGTAGAACGCCGGGGCTGCGGGAAGTCAAGTCGGGCCGGCGCCGGGTTCCACCCCCTGTTCCGCCCCGCCGTCAGGGCGCGGGCGGCGCACCGCCGGCGAAGCGGTTGCCATGGCGATAGTCGCAGGGCGCCTCCTGCATCTCCAGATGCAGGCCCGTGCCGGTGTAGGCGTGGCTGCGGGCGAGCGTCTCGTCGACCTCGATGCCGAGGCCCGGCGCCTCGGGCGGGCGGATGAACCCGTCTTCCACCCGGATCGCGTCGCCGATGAGGGCCGCGTGGAACGGGCTCTCGATGGTCTCGGCCATCAGCAGGTTGGGGATGCTGGCGGCAAGGTGCAGGTTGGCGGCCCATTCCACCGGCCCGGCATAGAGATGCGGGGCGATCTGGGCGCCGAAGCCTTCGGCGAGGGCGGCGATCTTGCGCCCCTCCCACAGCCCGCCGGCCCGGCCGAGCGCGGGCTGGAGGATGCGCGCGGCCCCGGCCCGCAGCACCGCCGCGAATTCGGCGCGCGTGGTCAGCCGCTCGCCGGTCGCCACCGGGATGCGCACGGCGCGGGCCACCTCGGCCATGGCGGCGGGATCGTCGGGCGGCACCGGTTCCTCGAACCACAGCGGCTGCCAGGGCTCGATGGCCTGGCCGAGGCGGATCGCGCCGGCCGCCGTGAACTGGCCGTGGGTGCCGAAGAGGATGTCGGCGCGATCGCCCACCGTCTCGCGGATCGCCTCGCAGAAGGCCATCGACTGGGAAATGTCCGACAGTGCCGGCTGGTGCCCGCCGCGGATCGTGTAGGGCCCGGCGGGATCGGTCTTGACAGCGGTGTAGCCGCGGGCGACCAGCCGGCCGGCGGCGCGGGCGTTGGCCTCCGGATCGATCCAGAACGCGGCCATGTCCTCGCCCGGTTCCGGGTAGAGGTAGGAATAGGCGCGAATGCGGTCGTTCACGCGGCCACCGAGCAGCGCCCAGACAGGGCGCTCGCGGGCCTTGCCGAGGATGTCCCAGCAGGCGATCTCAAGCCCCGAGAAGGCGCCCATCACGGTGGGGTCGGGGCGCTGGGTGAAGCCGGCGGAATAGGCGCGGCGAAACATCAGCTCGACGTTCTCAGGGCTTTCGTCCGCCATGTGCCGGGCGAAGACGTCCTCGATCACCGCCGCCATCGCCGCCGGCCCCACCGCCGCGCCATAGCATTCGCCCCAGCCGGTGATGCCGCAGGCGGTGGTCAGCTTCACGAGGATCCAGTAGCGCCCGCCCCAGCCCGGCGCGGGCGGGGCGGTGACAATGACGTCGAGATCGGCGAGTTTCACGGACGGGGCCTCCGGAGCGGAAGATGGAGATCAGGGCGTTAGGGACGG
>PUNI01000562.1 GCA_003551745.1 Paracoccaceae bacterium
GCTCCAGTTACACGCAGCCGACCGGCCGTCCCCTCCCATCGCGCCGCCCGCGACACGTGGCTGGACAGGAGCGCTGACGGGCGCAATCATTGGGTTTGCGGCGCTGGCCGCGGCCCCGCAGGCGGCCTCGGCGCAGACGCTGCTGAACGTGAGCTATGACCCGACGCGCGAGTTCTACAGCGAGTACAACGCCTGATTCTCCGACTGGTGGGTGGCCCGGGGCAACCCGGCGCCGCGGCTGCAGACCTCGCATGGCGGGTCTGGCGCGCAGGCCCGGGCGGTGATCAACGGCCTGCCCGCGCAGGTGGTGACGCTGGCGCTGGCGGGCGACATAGACGCGATCGCCACGCAGGCGGGCCTCCTGCCCGAGGACTGGCAGACCCGGCTGCCGCACAACTCCTCGCCCTACACCTCCACCATCGTGTTCCTGGTGCGGGCGGGCAACCCGCTGGGCATCGCCGACTGGGACGACCTGATCCGCGACGACGTGGCGGTGATCACCCCCAACCCGAGGACCAGCGGCGGGGCGCGGTGGAACTACCTCGCCGCCTGGGGCTATGCCGAGCGCAACGGGCGCGACCCCGAGGCCTTCGTCGGCGCGCTTTATGGCAATGTCCCGGTTCTGGACACCGCCGCGCGCGGATCGACGATGTCCTTCACCGAGCGCGGTTTGGGCGATGTGCTGCTGGCCTGGGAGAACGAGGCCTTTCTGTCCATCGCCGAGTTCGGCGCGGACCGGTTCGAGATCGTGGTGCCCTCGATCTCGGTGCTGGCCGAGCCGCCGGTGGCGCTGGTGGAGGGCAACCTGACCGACGCCACCCGCCCGCTGGCCGAGGCCTATCTGGAGCAGCTTTACTCCCCGCCGGCACAGGCCATGGCGCTGAGGCATTTCTAACGCGCCTGGGACCTGTCGGAGGCCGACCCCGAGGACATTGCGCGCTTCCCCGAACTCGAACGGCTGACCATCGAGGATTTCGGCGGCTGGGCCGAGGTCCAGGCCACGCATTTCGGCGAGGGGGGCGTGTTCGACCGAATCTTCGTGGGCCAGTGACGTGGGCAGTGACATGGCCGCGCGTCCGCCGCGCGGTGATCCTGCCATGACCAATCATGGCTTCGACCGGATCGACCGCCGGATCCTGCACGAACTGATGCGCGATGCGACCCTGCCGGTCGCGCAGCTGGCCGAGCGCGTGGGGCTGTCGCAGACCCCCTGCTGGAAGCGCGTGCAGAAGCTCGAGGCCGCGGGCGTGATCACCGGCCGCGTGGCCCTGGTCTCGGCGGAGAAGATCGGCCTTGCGCTGACCGTCTTCGTCGAGATCGCGGCCACCGACCACACCACGGCCTGGCGCGACTCCTTCGCCGAGGTCATTGCGGACCACCCGCAGATCGTCGAGCTGCACCGCATGGCCGGCGAGGTCGATTACCTGCTCAAGGTCGTGGTGCCCGACATGCAGGCCTATGACGCCTTCTACCTCGACCTCACCCGGCGGCTGCCCTGCCGAAGCGTGATCTCGAAATTCTCGATGGAGCGGATGCGGGCGACGACGGCGCTGCCCATCGACATCACGACCGCCTGAGCCGGCAGCGAGGGCCGGCCAAGGACCCCGACCGAACACCGACGACCGGCATGCCGGCGCAGCACGACATCCGCACTAAGACAGGGAGACCGCGATGACCCTCACATCCCCCGGCCGGAGCCGCCACGGCGCGCCAGATCCGCAGCGGCCGCCCATTGGCCTGAGCGCGGCCATCGCGCCCCGGCGCGGTCGGACCACGGCCCGTCACCGATTCCCGGCCCTGCCCGGCGGAGGCCGCAGATGGAACTGAAGCCGGATTTCGGGGCGGCCGGCCGACGGGGGAGTGCAGTGCGCGTGGCCGTGATCGGCGGCCGCGCAAGCGGAGTCCTGATGGCGCTGCAGCTTCTGCGCCACGGCCCGGAGGTCCGGGTGGCGCTGATCGAGAAGACCGACCGGCCGGGCCGCGGCGTCGCCTATGCCACGCAGGACCCGGCGCATCTGCTGAACACGCGGGTCTCCGACATGTCCGCATATGCCGACGCCCCCGACCATTTCCTGGACTGGCTGCGGGCGAAGGTGGACCCCATGGCCAGCCCGTCCGCCTTCGTGGCGCGCGCCCTCCATGGCCGGTACCTGGCCGAGACACTGGCGGGGGCCGAAGGCCGCGACCGGCTGACCTGCCTGCAGGCCGAGGCCGTCCGGCTGGCGCCCGGGCCGGGTGGCGTGGCGGTGCATCTGGCCGGCGGGCAGGTGCTGTCGGCCGAGCATGTGGTGCTCGCCACCGGCCATGCCCTGCCGCCGGCCGACCCCGGCGGCGCGGTTTCGCAGCCCTGGGAGGGGGCGCGGCCCGACCCGGACGCGGATGTGCTGATCGTGGGCACCGGGCTGACCATGGTCGATCAGGTGCTCAGCCTGCTCGACGCCGGCCACCGGGCGCGGATCGAGGCGGTCTCGCGCCGCGGGCTGTTGCCGCAACCCCATGCCGAGGCAGCCCCGCTCGCCTTGCGCGACGGCGAGCTGCCGCTGGGCCAGCCGGTCAGCGCGACCCTGCGCTGGCTGCGCCGGCGCGTGGCCGAGACCGAGGCACAGGGTGGGGACTGGCGCTCGGTGGTGGA
>PUNI01000537.1 GCA_003551745.1 Paracoccaceae bacterium
CAGCTCGACGCGGCCCGCGACAGCCGCTGGGAGGGCATCACCGACCAGTACGCCGCCCGCCGCGAGGCGCTCGCCGAGAAGGGGCGCACCGCGGGCACCTACAAGCCCTGTCCGCCGGATCTGCTTTACCTCGACGAGGCTGCCTGGCAGGCGGCGCTGTCCGATCACAGGGTGATCGCACTCTCGCCGCTGCCCCAGCCCTCGGGCCCTGGCGTGCTTGACGCCAGAGGTCGGGCGGGGCGCAATTTCGCGCCCGAGCGCCAGCAGGAGAATGTCAACCTCTTCAGTGCGCTCGCCGCACATGTGGAGGTGCGACGCAAGCACGGTCCGGTGGTGATCGCCAGCTATTCCGAAGGGGCGCGGGAACGTCTGGCCGGGCTGCTGGCAGACGAGGGCGTAACCGGGGCGACCGAGATCGCCGACGCCCGCGACCTGGGCGACAAGGGCGCGCTGCATCTGGCCGTCTGGGCGCTGGAGGCGGGCTTCGAGACCCCGGAGCTCACGGTCATCGCCGAGCAGGACGTTCTGGGCGACCGGCTGATCCGCGCGCCGAAGAAGCGCCGGCGCGCCGAGAACTTCCTGACCGAGGCGCAGGCGCTCAGCCCGGGCGATCTGATCGTGCATGTCGATCACGGCGTCGGCCGCTACACCGGGCTCGAGACGATCACAGCGATGGGTGCGCCACACGAGTGCATCGCCTTGGAATACGCCGGCGGCGACCGCCTCTTCCTGCCGGTCGAGAACATCGAGCTCCTGAGCCGCTTCGGCCACGAGGAGGGGCTGCTCGACCGGCTCGGCGGCGGTGCATGGCAGGCGCGCAAGGCGCGTCTGAAGGAGCGGCTGCGCGAGATCGCCGACAAGCTGATCCGGATCGCCGCCGAGCGCCAGCTGCGCAAGGGCGAGGTGTTCATGCCGCCCGAGCACCACTGGGACGCCTTCTGCGCCCGCTTCCCCTGGGCCGAGACCGACGACCAGCTGTCCGCCATCGCCGATGTGATGGCCGATCTCGACCGCGGCACGCCGATGGACCGGCTGATCGTGGGGGACGTGGGATTCGGCAAGACCGAGGTGGCGATGCGCGCGGCCTTCGTGGTGGCGATGTCGGGCGCGCAGGTGGCGGTGATCGCGCCGACCACGCTGCTCGCCCGCCAGCACGCCAAGACCTTTGCCGAGCGCTTCCGGGGTTTCCCGCTGAAGGTGCGGCAGCTGTCGCGCTTCGTCTCCGCGAAGGCCGCCGCCGAGACCCGCGCGGGACTTGCCGACGGCACGGTCGACATCGTCATAGGCACCCATGCGCTCCTCGCCAAGAGCGTGCGGTTCCGCAATCTCGGCCTGATGGTGGTGGATGAGGAACAGCATTTCGGGGTCGGCCACAAGGAGCGGCTGAAGGAGATGCGCGCCGAGGTGCATGTGCTGACGCTCTCGGCCACGCCGATCCCGCGCACGCTGCAGCTGGCGCTGTCGGGCGTCCGCGACCTGAGCCTGATCGCCACGCCACCCGTCGATCGCCTGGCGATCCGCACCTATGTCAGCGAGTTCGACGCGATGACGCTGCGCGAGGCGCTGCTGCGCGAGCATTACCGCGGCGGGCAGAGCTTCATCGTCGCCCCCCGCATCAAGGATCTGCCCGAACTCGAGGAGTTCCTGCGCGATCAGGTGCCCGAGGTGAGCGTCGTGGTCGCCCACGGCCAGATGGCAGCCGGCGAGCTCGACGACAGGATGAACGCCTTCTACGACGGCCGCTACGACGTGCTGCTGTCCACTTCCATCGTGGAGTCCGGCCTCGACATTCCCCGCGCCAACACGATGATCGTGCATCGGGCCGACATGTTCGGGCTGGCGCAGCTTTACCAGATCCGCGGCCGGGTGGGCCGGTCGAAGACCCGCGCCTACTGCTTCCTGACCACCAGGCCGCGGGCGCCGCTGACCCCGCAGGCGATGAAGCGGCTGCGGCTGCTCGGCAGTCTCGACAGCCTCGGGGCAGGGTTCACTTTGGCAAGCCAGGACATGGACTTGCGGGGCGCGGGCAATCTTCTGGGCGAGGAGCAGTCGGGCCATATCCGCGAGGTTGGCTATGAACTTTACCAGCACATGCTGGAGGAGACGATCGCCAAGCTGCGCGCCGGCGATCTGGAGGCGCTGCCCGGCGACGGCGACTGGTCGCCGCAACTCAACCTCGGCGTGCCGGTCCTGATCCCGGAGGATTACGTGCCCGACCTCGACGTGCGGCTGGGGCTCTACCGGCGGCTGGCCGGGCTCTCGGCGAAGGTGGAACTGGAGGGCTTCGCGGCGGAACTGATCGACCGCTTCGGGAAGATGCCCAAGGAGGTGAACACGTTGCTGGCGGTCGTGAGGCTGAAGGCAATGTGCAAGCGGGCGGGCATCGCGCGGCTCGACGCGGGGCCGAAGGGCGCCACCATCCAGTTCCACCTCGACAAGTTCGCCAATCCCGCCGGGCTGGTGGAGTTCCTGCAGGCGCAGCGGGGCGAGGCCAAGGTCCGCGACAACAAGGTGGTGGTGCGCCGCGACTGGACCGGTGAGGCCGAGCGCATCAAGGGCGCCTTCGCGCTGGCGCGTGATCTGGCCGCCAAGGCGCAGGTCTGAAGGAAATGCGCGGAGCGGCCCCG
>PUNI01000085.1 GCA_003551745.1 Paracoccaceae bacterium
CCGCCGCGCAGGAAGTCGGCGTTCGGGTCTGTGGGCGAGCCCTTGATCATCACGTAGTTGCCGGTGGGCTGCTGCTCGAAGACGGCGCGGGCCTGCATCCGGCCCACCTCGACGTTGTCGAAGGTCAGGTAGAAGGCGCGGGGATCCTCGATCAGCCGATCATAGGCGATGACCGGGATGCCCTCGTCGGCGGCCATCTGCACGGCCGGCAGTATGGCCTGGGTGTCCTGCGCGAGCAGGATGAGCACATCGACGCCCTGCGCCATGAGGCTCTCGATATCCGACAGCTGCTTGGCCGAGGACGACTGCGCATCGGCCGATACATAGCTCGCTCCCGCCGCGTCGAGTGCCGCGCGAATCGCGGCCTCGTCGGTGCGCCAGCGTTCCTCCTGAAAATTCGACCAGCTCACCCCGACCGTCAGGGCGGTGGCAACGGATGGCGCAGAGAAACCCACCGCAGCGATGACGGCGGCAACCAGGGTCCTGTTCATGTGATCCTCCCTTGAGAACGGCCGCGGCGGCCCCGGTCCTCGCGGGAGCATCCCCGGCCGGTCCGGCATGATGCCGGCCCGACCTCACCGTGCCGCCGCCAAGATGCGTTGTCAAAACCAAAAAAGGCGATCGACCCGGGGATACAACGGCGCGCGCTACCTGCGCGAAACCGGATGTGGCTGCACTCAACTCTTGCTTGCAGGCCCGGCGCGCGCCGCGCACCGCGGCCGCGTGCAGCACTTCGCGCGCAGCCCGGATCGGGATAGACACCGTAGCGAGTCGCAAGAGGCTGCCGTGCGCCATCTGATCCTCCTTATCCTGGCCTCTCCGGGTCTGGTCTTTCCGGGTCTGGTCTTTAAGGGTCTGGCCTCTCCAGCGGCCGCCGACCCGGCGTTCGTGGACCGCGCCGGTGACCTGCCGCTGGTGCATGAATATGTCGGCGGCTGGGAGCATTTCGTGGGCGGAGGCGTCGCCGCCTTCGACTGCGATCGGTCGGGGTTTCCCTCGCTGCTGGTGGCCGGCGGCGCCGCGCCCGCGCGGCTTTTGCGCAACGCCACCGCGGCACCCGGAGCGCCCATCCGCTTCGCTCTCGGCGATCTTCCGGAGATCACCGGCGTCACCGGCGCCTACCCGCTCGACATCGACGGCGACGGGGTGCTCGACCTCGCGGTGCTGCGCGTCGGCCCCAACCTGCTGCTGCGCGGCCTCGGCGACTGCCGCTTCGAGGATGCGACCGAAGCCTGGGGTTTCCAGGCGGGCGACGCCTGGTCCACCGCCTTCGCTGCCACCTGGGAGCCGGGGCTCGACCGCCCGACCCTCGCCATCGGCAACTATGTCGACCGTGCGCACCCGGACGGCCCCTTCTTCGCCTGCGACGCCAACGAACTGCACCGCTGGGACGCCAAGCAGGGCCGCTATGTCGCGCCGATCCGGCTGGAGCCCGGTTTCTGCGCCCTGTCGATGCTGATCTCGGACTGGACGCGCTCGGGCCGGCCCGACCTGCGGATCTCGAACGACCGGCACTATTACGTGCGCGGCGGCTCCGAGCAGATGTGGCGCCTCGACGAGCTGCGCCCCCTCGGGCCGGAGGACGGCTGGCCCGAGATCTCGCTGTGGGGCATGGGGATCGCCAGCCGCGACATCACCGGCAACGGCTATCCGGATGTGTATCTCACCTCGATGGCCGACCAGCTCCTGCAACTCAACAAGGGCGCCGGCGTGTTGCGCGCGGCCCCCTTCGAAATGGGCACCACTGCCCACCGGCCCTGGTTCGGCGACGACGGCCGGCCCTCCACCGGCTGGCATGCCGAGTTCGGCGACATCGACAACAACGGCCGCGCCGACCTCTTCGTCGCCAAGGGCAATGTCGACCAGATGCCCTCAAACGCCATGGCCGACCCCAACAACCTGCTGATGCAACAGCCCGACGGCAGGTTTGCCGAGCGCGCCGACGTGGCCGGGGTGGCGACACCGCAGCGCGCCCGCGGCGCGGCGCTGGTCGACCTCAACCGCTCGGGCCGTCTCGATCTGGTGGTGGTGAATCGCCGCGCACCTCTGGAGATCTGGGAGAACGTGACGCCGGGCGCCGGCAACTGGCTGCAGGTGCTTCCCCGGATGGAGGGGCCCAACAGCTTCGCGGTCGGCGCCTGGGTGGAGGTCGAGGCGGCGGGTCACGTCCAGCGCAAGGAGATCACCGTCGGCGGCGGCCATGTCAGCGGCAAGGCCGGGCCGCTGCATTTCGGCCTGGGCGAGGCGGAGACGGCGCGGCTACGCGTGATCTGGCCGGACGGCAGCGCCTCCGACTGGGCGGAAACCCCCACGGATCGCCGCATCGACGCCCGCGCCGCCAGTTCCGCCCTGACGCTGCGTGACATCCCCTGACTGACCCCAGTTTCCGGGGACCGGCCTGATCGCAGGCGCGAGGCACGGGCGCGGCCGCACCGGCGCCGGCGGGACGGCAGATGGACGGGGCAGCACGTCTGGACTAGAACGAGGCAGACCCCATCGACAGCCCGAGCAGTCTCGTCATGCCCCTGACCAGCCGCATCCGAATCCGCGAGGGCAAACCCTTCCCGCTGGGAGCGCATTGGGACGGGCTGGGGGTGAACTTCGCGTTGTTCTCGGCCA
>PUNI01000277.1 GCA_003551745.1 Paracoccaceae bacterium
CAGTCGATCCGCCACTCCCATGATCCACTCCTTTTCCCGCAGACGGGAGACATACGCGCGGCATCCGCCCCTCATCCGCCACCTCACGCATCTGTGATCAGGGCCTGCCTGCGGCGCCGCACCACGCCCCGCGCCGGGATGAAACCGCCCGCCCGCGCGTAATCCTCGCGATCAATCGAATGAAACTCCGGCGGCCCCCCGCCCCAACAGGAGATCCGCAATGGCCAATGACCTGATCGTGCGGCCCCAGCTGCCCGTGCCCCGCCCCAGGCGGTCGGTGCCGGCGCTGGTGTTCGGCACCCGCCCCACCACCATCGCCAAGCGCAGCACCTTCTACATCGCAGCACTGGTGGCGATCTATTTCGGCGTGATCGGCAATCTGATGCACCGCATCGACACCGATCTGGAGTTCGTCTCGCCGGTGGCGGTCGAGGGCGGCAGCCATGCCGTCAACATGGCCGCCGGGCTGATCCACCGCGAGACGGTCGAGAACCGCTGGCTGGCCAACGACCCGCCCTTCTATCCGACGCTGTTTCTGGACAACACGCCCAATTTCCAGCGCGGGCTGATGCGGGCGGTCAGCCGCTTCACCATCGAGCTGGAGGACCAGGTCGGCCGTCTGCGCGGCTCGGGGGCCATCGACCGGGATCTGGAGCGGGCCGCGGGCCTGCTGCAGTTCCCCACCGACATCTGGTTCTTCAACTTCGAGGAGTCCTGGCTGCCGGTGCAGCCCGCCGACGCGCAGTTCCGCGCCGCCATGCGCGCGCTCGTCGCCTACAACGAGCGTGTGGCCGCGGGCCAGGCGGTGTTCGAGACGCGCGGCGACGCGCTGACCCTGACGGTGGAGCGGATCGCGGCCGAGCTTGGCTCGCGCGCGGCGCTGACGGATGCGCATCTGCGCCGCGACAGCTTCATCATCGACTTCGTCTCGGACGACATCTTCTACTTCAACAAGGGGGTGGCCTACGGCAACTACCTGCTGCTGCGCGAACTGGGCCGCGACTTCGAAACCGTGATCCAGAACGCCGGTCTGACCAGCGTCTGGGCCCAGGCCATGGACAGCCTGCGTGCCGCCTCGCAGCTGCGCCCGCTGGTGGTGCTCAATGGCGGCGGCGACAGCAGCTTCTTTGCCAACCACCTGCACATGCAGGGCTTCTACATGAAGCGCGCGATCCTGCAGCTCGACGAGATCGCCCGGGTGATGCGGATGCAGCGCTGAGGTCGCATGCGGCGGCCCGGTCCGGCCGCCGCGCGCACGGCATGCCGTCGGCCCCCCCGCCGGCGGCACGGCCGGTCCGGTCCGGGGCCGGCAGGGGCGCATCCCGCGACGCGGGGTGCGCCCTGTCCCATCCGCCGGGAGCGCCATGGGCCGGGGCGGGACCTTGCCGGGACGGGGCAGGGGCAGCTCTGCCCGTCCACATCTGACCGTCGACGGGCCATGCCCATGGTCGCGGAAAGTTGGTCCCGGCCCTCGGCACGCAGTGGCCCGGGCACGGCTTGGCGCGGCCTGCAGGGCATCTCTCGGGGCGCGGTCTCATCGTTCATGCTCACATCTAACGGCCCCAAGTGTTGATCCGGCTCCTTGCGCCAGCCGTCACCCATGATGCGGTTGACGCGAGTGTTGCGGTCACGCGCCGGGGCCATTGGTAGCAGAAGAAAATGCGGGCCGGCTGGCGCGGCTGGCGGCAGCATGGTCGGGCAGGGGGTGCCCCTGTCGCGATGGGCCGATCGGGGTGGAGGTGGGGGGATCTGCTGGGGAGGCGGTTGACGGGCAGGTCTGCCCGTCAACGCGCCATGTCCATGGTCGGGGCGAAGCGCGCCCGCCCCGAGGACGCGCGGTGCGCGCCCACTGCGGCGGTGGCACTGCGGGCCATCCTTGACCCGGGCCCGACTCACCGGGAGCTGGGTTATTGGAGAGCGAGGCGGCAGGGCCTCAGGCGCGCCCGGGTTGCCGGGGGGCCGGTGTCTCCGAGGGGGCCCCTCCTCCAGGGGCGGGGCGGATCCGATGTCCGGCCCCTGGCATCCGGACAGCAAAAGGCCCGGGTGTGGGAACACCCGGGCCGTCACAGGACCCGAAACGCCGGTTCCTGGATTATTCGGCGGCCATCAGGCGCTGGGGGGCGTCGCCCTCGACGATGCGCAGCACGTCGTCGGTGACGGCGCGGTCGCGCTCGGCGCGCAGGACCAGATCCTCGACATCCAGCGCCAGGGTGGCATGGGCCATGCCGATGCGCTCCAGCTGGCGCCCGGACAGCCGGCGCAGGGCGGCGATGATGGCGACCATGTCGCGCTCCTCGCACCAGTCCTCGTAATCCTCGCTGTCGCGCAGCCGCAGCCGCGCCAGGAGGCCGACAGCCCCGTCCCGCCGCAGCGCCGAGACCGCGTCCTGCATCCCGCTCAGTGCCTTTGCAGTCATGCCATGCCTCCATCTCTGCATGTCCCACACGACCACAAACGCACGGGACCGGGGTTTCATCCGTCCCGCGGGCGAAAACTTGCGCTGTCGGTGTCGCTGGGCCGGAGGCGGCGCGGGGGCCGTCGGCATGGGCTGCGCGGCGGGCCCATCCCGCCCGCCGGCACGTGGGTCGCCTGCGCCCCGGAGCCGCGGCGGG
>PUNI01000525.1 GCA_003551745.1 Paracoccaceae bacterium
GAAGCGGCTCACCGCCCGCATCAGCCCGCGCTGGAAGTTGGGCGTGTTGTCCAGGAACGCCGTCGGATAGAAGGGCGGGTCGTTGGCCAGCCAGCGGTGTTCCACCGTCTCGCGGTGGATCAGGCCCGCGGCCATGTTCACGGCATGGCTGCCGCCGTCGACCGCCACCGGCGACTCGAAGTCGAGGTCGGTGTCGATGCGGTGCATCAGATTGCCGATCACGCCGAAATACAGCACCAGAAGCGCCACGATGTAGAAGGTACCCCGCTTGGCGATGGTCGTGGGCCGCGTGCCGAAGACCAGCGCCGGAACCGACCGCCTGGGGCGCGGCACCGGCAGCTGCGGACGTACGATCAGGTCGTTTGCCATGTCCTGAACTCCATGTCTGGATCCCCCCGTCTGGCGCCCTCCGGCCGGCCTCGGCCCGCCGGGCTGCGCTGCATTCGAGACAAGAACGCGGCATTCGCGATCTTCATCCCGCGACATGCCGCGGATTTGCCCCGGGGGCGGGGCAGGATCACGTCGCCGTGATGGGCGGGATGATCCCGCGCGCCCGCGCGTATGTGGTGTCGAATGTCGGGCCCGGGCGGGCTGGCGCAGCGACACTGGCGGGAAGGGGGGCGGGCGTGGCCATTGCCGATCAGATCCATACCCATGTGCAGGGGCTTCGACGCTATGCGCTGGTGTTGACGCGCAACGCCGAGGATGCCGAGGATCTGGTGCAGGAGACCCTGACCAAGGCCATCGCCGCCGCCCATACCTGGCAGCCGGGCACCGAGCTGCGGCCCTGGCTGTTCCGGATCCTGCACAACGCCCATGTCAGCGGGCTGCGCAAGGCCCGGGTGCGCGCCGAGGCCGCCCCCGACATGCCCGAGCCCGTGGCCCAGCCCGACGCCATGGCGCGGATCGAGCTGGCGCAGGTGCTGGAGGCGCTGCAGGCGCTGCCCGAGGCGCAGCGCAAGCCCATCCTGCTCGTGGCGCTGGAGGAGATGAGCTATGCCGAGGCCGCGCGCAGCCTCGACGTGCCGCTGGGCACCTTCATGTCGCGGCTGGGCCGCGGCCGGGCCGCGCTGCGCAAGCTGATGGGCGAGTTGCGCCGCGGCAAGCTGCAGCTGATCGCGTGATGCCGCGTTCCCGGACATCGCCGGGGGAAACGATGGGGGGATCGATGACGCAGGCAGACCGCGCCGTATCACCCGGGACCCCACACCGGGGCCCGACCGGGCCACGTCCCGGAAACCATCCGAGAGGTGTGTGAGATGACACGCGAAACGCCCCCCCCTGATGGGCCCCAGAATGTCCCCCCGGATCGCCGGGAGGATCGCCATGGCCCCGACGCCCCGACCCTGGAGGCCGACCGCCCCGCTGCCAAAGGCGGGGATGCCGGCGCTGGGGAGGCCGGCGCGGCCCGCCGCCGTGGCGCCGAGGCCGGGCGGGAACGCGGCACATCGCGGGAGGGGGCGGGGGCCGAGTTCGACCCCGAGCTGATGGCCTATGCCGACGGCCAGCTCACCCCCGAGGAGGCCGCCGCCATCGAGGCCCGGCTCGAGACCTGCCCCGAGACCCACATGGAGGCCCGCGCCACGCTGGCGGCCTGGATGGGCCAGGCCCGGGCGATCCGCGACGCCGCCGCCGCGCTGGACACCGGCCCCGTCAGCCTGAAGACCGCCGCGCTGGAGCGCGAACTGGCCCGCGCGCTGAAACGCCAGGGCTGGCGGGCCCGGCTGATGGGCCCCGAGCTGCGCCGGCTGGCGGCCGGCGTGATGCTGTTCGCCGCCGGCTGGGGCGCGCATTGGGGCTATGGCGTCGCCACCACCCCCTACCCCGGCTATGTCGCCGAAGGTCTTGGCGCGCATCAGGTCTTTGCCCATGACATGCTGCGCCCGGTGGAATTCTCGGCCGAGGCCACCGAGGGCGCGCTCGACTGGGTGTCGGCCAAGCTCGACCGCAAGCTCGCGCACCCCGCGCTGGAGCCTTTGGGGCTGGAGCTGGTGGGCACGCGCATGCTGGGCACCCGCGAGGGCCCCATGGCGCAGTTCATCTATGAGGACCGCGACGGCCACCGGCTGTCGCTGATCCTCGCCCCCCACCCCGAAGGCATCCGCGAGGCGCCGCTGAAGATGGCCAGCTGGGGCGACGAGCGGGTGGGCTACTGGCGCGACGCGCAGCTCGACTATGCGGTGGTGGCGCGCACCAGCGACCTGCAGATCCAGGCCATCGCCGAGGAGGTCTCGCGGCTGCTGGGTCCGGGTTGAGCGCGGGCTGAACGGGGGCTGGGCGGGGAGCGGATCCGGAAGCCGGCCGGCACAGGCGGGACGGCGTTCCGGAGCGCTGCCCGGGGGCCGCGGGACATCGCCGCCCCTCCGGAACGGGGGTGGAGGGGCGGAAAAACTGGACAGACGGCATCTCGCCGGGAAAAATGGAGTATAGTGTCGACGGCCCCAGGTGTTGTCCGATCTCTTCGCCACAGCCGTCACGCACCATGCGGCTGACGCTGGGGATGTGATCGGACTCTGGGGCCGTTGGGATAAGGGAGGGGCGGACAGACCGCAGCAGGCAAGGGGCACCGGGGGCAGGCGCGGCAAGGGAGGGCGCCCATGATCGGATACCGC
>PUNI01000429.1 GCA_003551745.1 Paracoccaceae bacterium
ATGCAGGCCATCAACGCCCTGCCCGGCGACAAGACGATCGTCATGATCGCCCACCGCCTGAGCACGGTCAGAGCCTGCGACCGTATCGTGGTCCTGTCCGAGGGACGAGTGGCGGCGGTCGGCACCTGGGAAGAGCTGATGGTGACCAGCCCCGAATTCCGGGATATCGCCAGGCTGGCCGACGTCGCCTGATCCGGCGCCGCCAGCACCGGGAGCGAACCGCCCGGGGCGGAAGCGCGCAGGGCGCTCCGATGGGACTGTCGCGTCGCGCCCTTGCAGCACAGCAGGATTGTGCACACATCGGCCGCCCAAGGCCACGTGCAACGGCGGCGCGCGTATCTGCCACAGGTACGCGCCCCAGTCCGATCCACTGGCCGCGGGAGTGACCGGGGCACGGTCGGCCGGCGGGAGCTGGCACGGGCTGCAATGGGCAGGGCGGAGGGGGCCGTGGGCGGTGCGCGTTCGGTGATCTTCCAACGGGCCGCCGGGCCTGCGGCGGGGGTGTCGGCTCCCTGCCGACGGTCCGGTCGGGGCCTGCAGCGGGGGTCGCGCGGCGTGCCACGGTATTGCACCGAATCCGCTCCGAAGTTGTGCCATCCGCGCCGCATTCACGCCGCAGTTCGGCGGCCTCATCGGATCGGGGCGTGTTGGAGGTCGCTGCGGAGCGTCCCCTGCCCCGGGGGCTCGACACTGCCAGTGGCCGTCGCCAGACCATGGAGGGTGACATGAGGTTTCTCCAGCGCGTGATCCGATCCCGCCGGACCGAGGACGGTGTGGTGGCCGTGGATGTGGTTGTGCTGGCCGCGGGCGTGGCGCTCGTGGTCATCGCCGGCCTGATCTTCTTCGAGGAGCCCCTGCGCACTCTCGCCGGCGCCAGTCCCGGCGAGGAGGGCAAGCCCGGCACCGCAGCGAACTGATCCCGAACCCCGGCCCTTCGCGCTGCGCGCCGGCATCGCCGGCGCTGCCCGGAGCCTGAAGAGGCGGAGGGCGGGGCGCCAGCCACGACAGGCTGGAGGCGGGATCGACTTGCACCGCGGGGGGCGGCGCCGCTGGGCCAGGCAAGCCAGATGGCGAGCGCACGGCAGGGTCCGGAGCCCCTTCTCCGGCTATGTGGAAACAAGACAGGTTCAGCCCCGGCGCCCCGGGGAGGGGCGTGCTGCGTGGCCGGCCTATCGGGGTCCGGCAGGTGGCGCGGCGCCGTCGCGGTGCTGTTTCTGGCTTTGGAGGCTTTCCCGTACGGCGAGGGCGGTGCGGGTCCTGGCTGGCGTGCCGAGGCCGGTCCGGATGGCGTCGCCCTTCGCCTCGGCGGACCGGGAGGCGAACCGGAGCTGCTCCGGTTCGCGGATTTGGCCGGGCGGGGGCGACGTGCCGGGCTGCGGCGGTGCGCGCGCCTCACTCGGACAGGAACATCCGGTCTTCGGCGGGCGGCAGGAAGGAGGCGTCGAAGATTTCGGCGGCCTGCAGCGTGTTGGGCAGGCCATAGGCGTCCTCGACCGACGCGATCGAGCGCTGCAGATAGTCCATGTCCACCGTCGATATCCCCTCGGCCACCGCCAGATCGGTGCGCAGCATGTCGTCGATGGTGATCTGCCAGCGCTCCAGCTCCACCACCGGATCGGTCAGCGGCTCATGCGCCACGAGGGCCGCGATGGCGGCATCCGGATCGGCCTCGGCCAGCTGTACGCCTCGGATCATGCAGCGCGTCACCGTGGCCACCGCCTCGGGGTTCGCCTCGGCGAAGGCGCGCGTGGTCAGCACGGCGGTGGAGACAAGCTCCGCGCCGTAGTCGGTGTAGTAGAACACCCGCAGGTCATCCGCGGACATGCCCAGAGCGATCAGCGACGGCACCGAGGAGGTGACGAAGCCGGTGATCCCGTCGGCCTCGCCCCGCACCAGCATCGGCTCGCGCAGTTCGGGCGAGACCGAGACCCAGTTGACCGAGCCGTAGTCGAAGCCCACCGCCGATCCGAACACCGGAAAGAGCTGCCGTCCCGCGTCGAAATCCGGCGCGGCCAGCGTCTTGCCCTCGAGATCCTCCGGCGTCTCGATCCCGCTGTCGGCGCGCACGACGGCCACGAGGGGGGAGCCCGCGAACAGGATCGCGGTGGCGATGATGTCGCTGTCGGGGTTCTCGGCCCGGAAGCGGATGGTCGGGTTCAGATCGGCAAGCCCCATCTGGTAGGTCCCCGAGGCCAGCTCCACCGGCACCCGGCCCGAGCCGAAGCCGCGGTCGAGGGTGATGTTGACCCCGCCCTCGGCGAAACAGCCCTCGTTGCGGGCCATCAGCGCGAAGGCCTGCGGGCCCTGCCAGGCCCAGTCCATCATGAAGCTGACGTTGGTCTGGGCCGCGGCCGGGGCGGCGGCGGCGGCCGAAAGCGCAAGCGCGGCGAGCGCGGTGCGGGGCGGGACGGTCATGCGGAAGCTCCCTGAAAGCTGCAATGTGTTCGGCGCCGGGTCGACGCCCGGCGGCCCGTTGTTGTGGCTGAACGCTCCCGCCGCCCGTGCGCGGGAGTCAAACGCTCCGGCCGGGGGCGCTTGGTCTGCAGGCGCTGTGCCCGTCCGGTGGGCGCTCTGCCGGCGCATTGCCCGGAAAAGCGGCGGTTGCCG
>PUNI01000428.1 GCA_003551745.1 Paracoccaceae bacterium
AGCGGCGAGCCGCGGGTGCCGATGCGCAGGGGGCTGTCGGGGGTCGGTCGGGCGCGTGTCATGGCCGTTGAATAGCCGCGCCGGCGGGGGCTGACAACCATGTCCAGTCTGCTTGACATCCCCTGGCCGCCGGGGGACGAAGCGCCGACGAGGGAGAGCGGCATGAGCGAGCAGACGAAGACGATATTGCGGGCGCTGGCGGGGGAGCGGGTGGATCCGCCTCCGGTCTGGCTGATGCGGCAGGCGGGTCGTTATCTCCCCGAATACCGCGCCACCCGCGCCCAGGCAGGCGACTTCCTCAGCCTCTGCTACACTCCCGACCTGGCCGCCGAAGTCACCCTGCAGCCGATCCGCCGCTATGGCTTCGACGCGGCCATTCTCTTTGCCGACATCCTGCTGCTGCCGCAGGCGCTCGGGGCAGATCTGTGGTTCGTCACCGGCGAGGGGCCGCGGCTCTCCACCATCACCGATGCCGCGGGCGTCGCCGCACTGAAGCCGACCGAGGCGATCCACGACACCCTCTCGCCGGTCTACGAGACCGTCCGGATCCTGCGCCGGGAGCTGCCGGCAGAGACCACGCTGATCGGCTTCGCCGGCGCGCCCTGGACGGTGGCGACCTATATGATCGCCGGCCGCGGCACCCCCGACCAGGGGCCGGCCCATGCGCTGCGCGAAGGAGACCCGGCCGCCTTCGACGCGCTGATGGAACGCCTGACCGCGGCCACCGTCGAATACCTCTCGGCCCAGATCGAGGCCGGGGCCGAGGTGGTCAAGCTCTTCGACAGCTGGGCGGGTTCGCTGAAGGGCGACGCCTTCGCCCGCTATGCCACCGAACCGGCGCGGGCGATCATCGCCGCGCTGAAGGCGCGCCATCCGGGCATCCCGGTAATCGCCTTCCCGCGCGAGGCCGGCGCGCACTACATCGGCTTCGCCCGCGCCACCGGCGCCGATTGCGTGGCCCTCGACAACTCCGTGGGCGCCGACTGGGCGGCGCAGCATGTCCAGACCGACGGGTGCGTGCAGGGCAATCTGGACCCCCGGCACATGGTCACCGGCGGCGACACCCTGGTCGCCGAGACGCAGCGCATCGTCCGCGCCCTCGCGGGCGGGCCGCACATCTTCAACCTCGGCCACGGCATCACCCCCGATGCCGACCCGGAGAATGTCCACCGCATGCTGGAAGCGATCCGCGGCTGAACTTGGCGCCCGGCCCGGCCCTGTGCCATAGTGGCGCAAACAACAAGACGGGCAGGAGGCAGGCATGAGAGGCTTTCGGAGCGGAGTCGCGGTGCTGGTGGCAGGCGGGTTGCTGGTGGCCTGCATGCCGCAGGCGCAGGAGGAGGAGGTGTCGGGCCGCGCGCTCTACGTGGATCTCTGCGCATCCTGTCATGGCGACTCCGGCCGCGGCGATGGGCCGGCTGCCGCCGGCCTCAGCGCACCCATACCCGATCTGACGGTGCTGGCCCGGAATAACCGGGGCGAGTTCCCGCTGGTGGCGGTGATGAGCCACATCGACGGCTACACCCGCACCGATGAGGGCGACCCGATGCCGGAATTCGGCCCGTTGCTCGACGGCCAGCTCGTGCCAGTCGACACCGGCGACGGCGTTCTCACTCCGACCCCGGCCCCGCTCTTCGCACTCGCGGAGTATCTCCAGACGCTTCAGCGCTGACGCCCGAGGCTCGCTGGGCAACGCGCCTGCGTCAGGCCGCGCCGCGCGCTTGCGAGACCTCGACCAAGGTGGCCGAGACCTGCGCCAGCGCCGCATCCAGCACCTCGATCCCGGCCCCCGGCCGGTTCGCCCCCTCGGACAGCACGCGCCGCCAGCCGCGGGCGCCCGGCGCGCCGGCGAAAAGCCCCAGCATGTGCCGCGTGACCGCATGCAGCCGCCCGCCCGCCGCCAGATGCCTTGCGATGTGGGGCCGCATCCGCGCGACCACCTCGGCACGGGTCGGGGCCGGCGCCGGATCACCCCAGATCGCCGCATCGGCCCCGGCGAGGATGTCATAGGGCGCGTGGTAGGCGGCCCGCCCAACCATCACCCCGTCGAGCCCCCGGGCGAGGAAGTCACGGGCCTGCGCGAGCGTCGTGATACCGCCGTTGATCGAGATGGCGAGTTGCGGAAACGCCCGCTTCATCTCCAAAACCAGATCATGGTCGAGCGGCGGGATCTCGCGGTTCTCCTTCGGGCTCAGCCCCTGCAGCCAGGCCTTGCGTGCATGTATGGCAACGCGGCGCACGCCGGTTGCCGCCACCGTCTCCAGAAACGCCGGCAGCACGGCGCCGGGCTCGTCGTCGTCGACACCGATCCGGCACTTGACCGTTATCTCCGCCGCCGGCGCGGCGGCCGCCATCGCCGCGAGGCAGTCCGCCACGAGACCCGGTCGGCGCATGAGCACCGCTCCGAAGCAGCCGGATTGCACACGGTCGGACGGGCAGCCGACGTTGAGGTTCACCTCAGCATAGCCGGACTCGGCCGCGATCCGCGCCGCTTCGGCGAGGCCCGCCGGGTCCGAGCCGCCGAGTTGCAGCGCCAACGGCTCTTCCACGGGATCGACACCCAGAAGCCGCTCCCGCGCGCCGTGCCGGACCGCCTGCTCGGTCA
>PUNI01000612.1 GCA_003551745.1 Paracoccaceae bacterium
ACCCGCCGGAGCCCGGCGGCGAGCCGGTCCACACGCCCCGGCTGCTGCGGCTCAGCGGCCATCGGCGAGCGCGGCATGCAGGTCGAAATCGGCGGCCGCGGCGGCCTTGAGCCGCGCCAGCGTGGCGGGGTCCACGTCCAGCGCCGCCTTCGGCGACACCTTCAGCTGCGGCAGCAGGATCTCGCAGTCGAGACGGTCTTCGAGAAACCGCACGAAGTCGTCGATGCGCTCGTAGGGAAACAGCCGGTCCACCGCCAGCCTCCCGCCCTCGCACAGGAAGGCGGCCTGCGAGCCGACATCGGCATGAGCGGGCCGGGGCGCGGTGGTGTAGTCGCGCACGAACTGCTCGAAGCTCACATCACGCGTGCTGACGCCGGCCTCGTCGGGCTCCTCCATACTGCGGGAGCGATACCAGCTGCCCAGCCAGTCCAGCGGTTCGCGCATCAGCGCGACCACGGTGAAGCGCGCGCCGGTGAGCTCGGCCAGATAGGGGCCGAGGTGCCGGCGATAGGCCGCCGCCGTGCTGTGCTTCAGCGCATCGGGCCGCATGACGGCAAGGCTCGCCAGGCCTTCCAGCGCCGCCTCGATCGCCGTCGAGCCCGTCTTCGGGGTGGCCAGGAAGACCAGTCGTTGTTCCCAGAATACCAGCATGTCACCTCGTCGTCGCGCGCTCTTACAGCGGTGGCGGCGGAGGGTAAACGGTCGCCCGTCGCTGGGCCGCGGGTGCTAACCAATCCTTAACCTTAACGGCGAATGGTTCGGGCTTATGGAAAAAGCGGTTGAAATGTTCCTGTTTTGGCCTGATGAAGGGGAACAGGTGGGGAACAAGCCCCGCTATTGCCGCGCCATGGCGGCTATGGAACAAGGAGGCCGGCAGTGACAACCGCGAAGCTCTTCGAGATGACCGACAAGCACGGCAGCGACAGGCAGAAGGCGCTGGACTCGGCCCTGGCGCAGATCGAACGGCAGTTCGGCAAGGGCTCGATCATGCGCATGGGGTCGGACAACCCGGTGGCCGAGATCGAGGCGACCTCGACGGGCTCGCTGGGGCTCGACATCGCGCTCGGCATCGGCGGGTTGCCCAAGGGCCGGGTGATCGAGATCTATGGCCCGGAAAGCTCGGGCAAGACGACGCTCACGCTGCATGTGGTGGCCGAGGAGCAGAAGAAGGGCGGCATCTGCGCCTTCGTCGATGCCGAACACGCGCTCGATCCGGCCTATGCGCGCAAGCTGGGGGTGAACCTCGACGACCTGCTGATCTCGCAGCCCGATACCGGCGAGCAGGCCCTCGAGATCGTGGACACGCTGGTGCGCTCGGGCGCGGTCAGCCTGGTGGTTGTCGACTCGGTCGCGGCGCTGACGCCCAAGGCCGAGATCGAGGGCGACATGGGCGATGCCACCGTGGGCGCCCAGGCCAGGCTCATGAGCCAGGCGATGCGCAAGCTCACCGCCTCGATCTCGCGCTCGAACTGCATGGTGGTCTTCATCAACCAGATCCGCATGAAGATCGGGGTGATGTTCGGCTCCCCCGAGACCACCACCGGCGGCAACGCGCTGAAGTTCTATGCCTCCGTCCGGCTCGACATCCGCCGCATCGGCGCCATCAAGGACCGCGACGAGGTGGTCGGCAACACCACGCGGGTGAAGGTGGTCAAGAACAAGGTCGCGCCCCCGTTCAAGCAGGTCGAGTTCGACATCATGTATGGCGAGGGCATCTCCAAGACGGGCGAGCTGATCGATCTCGGCGTGAAGGCCGGGGTGGTGGAGAAGTCGGGCTCGTGGTTCTCCTACGGCGACGAGCGTATCGGGCAGGGGCGCGAGAACGCCAAGGCATTTCTCAAGGCAAACCCCACCGTGGCCGCCGAGATCGAGGACAGGATCCGCGCGGCGCACGGTCTGGATCTGACCATGCCGCCGGGATCGGAGGACGCCGATCTGATGGAAGGCTGACGAGGCACCCGCGCCGGGGGACCATGGCGGTGCGGGCACGCGGCGCGGAGTGGAAAAACCGCTTTTCCCTCCGCGCCGCCTTGCACTAAACGGATGCGACCCGCCGCACCCGGAGCCTGCCGCAGCCATGCCCAGCCTGAACGACATCCGTTCGACGTTCCTCGACTATTTCCGCGCCCACGGCCACGAGGTCGTCGACAGCTCGCCGCTGGTGCCGCGCAACGACCCGACGCTGATGTTCACCAACTCGGGCATGGTCCAGTTCAAGAATGTCTTCACCGGTGTCGAGCATCGCCCCTACCGCCGTGCCGCGACCTCGCAGAAATGCGTGCGCGCCGGTGGCAAGCACAACGACCTCGACAATGTGGGCTACACCGCCCGCCACCACACCTTCTTCGAGATGCTGGGGAACTTCAGTTTCGGCGACTATTTCAAGGCCGAGGCGATCCCCTATGCCTGGAACCTGATCACGCAGGAATACGGCCTGCCGGGGGAGAAACTCCTCGTCACCGTCTATCACCCCGACGACGAGGCAGCCGAGATCTGGAAGAAGGCCGCGGGGCTCCCCGACGAGCGGATCATCCGCATCCCCACCGCCGACAATTTCTGGATGATGGGCCCCACCGGCCCCTGCGGCCCCTGCACCGAGATC
>PUNI01000336.1 GCA_003551745.1 Paracoccaceae bacterium
ATGGTGCGCACGACCGAGCGGGGGGGGTAGAACTCGCCGCCGCGCTTGCCCTCGCTGCCCGCGAACTGGCCGAGGAAGTATTCGTAGACCCGGCCCAGCAGGTCGCGGGCCTTGTCCTTGCCCTCGCCCAGCGCGATGCCCGAGATCAGGTCGATCAGCTCGCCCAGCATGACGGCGTTCAGGGCGGGGCGGCCGTAATCCTTGGGCAGGACGCCCTTGAGGGACGGGTTGACCTTTTCGATGGCGATCATCGCCTCGTCTATCAGCTTGCCGATGGTCGGCTGCTTCGCGCTGGCCTGAAGGTGCGACCAGCGCGCCTCCTGCGGCACCCAGAAGATGTTGTCGGCGAGGTATTCGTCGGGGTCCTCGGCGCCTTCGGGGTAGTCGGCCAGCAGAGCCTGGCGCTTCAGTTCGAAGCCGTCGGAGATGTGCTTGAGGAAGATCAGGCCCAGGGCAACGTGCTTGTAATCCGACGGCTCCATGTTGCCGCGCAATTTGTCTGCGGCCTTGAAGAGGCTGGCCTCGATCCCCAGGTCGGAGCCGTTGTCGATGGATGCCATGGGTATTCGCCTCTTCTTGCCGTTGACCCGACCGTATTCCAGCCGGATCGGGAAATCCAGAAATTCGCGCGCCAGATGAACGGGTTGCGGCGCGTGTTCAATGTGCGCTTAGATCACGGCCATCACCTCGCCTGTCTCCAGCCGCTTGACGTAATCGACCGCGTTGCCGTCCCAGTGATAGGCGAAATGCCCGCCCTGAGTCGGGATCGGGACCACATCAGGCCAGAACACCGCGATGCAGTGCCCGCCCGGATAGCGGACGCTGGGCCAGGTGATGCCGATCGATCCGGCGGCGCGGCGCTCGGCGCCGAAGATCTGCGAGGGCCGGTAGTCGTCGGGGTCGAGCAGGTCGGCGCGACCGGTGGCGTCGTCCAGATCGGCATCGACGGACCCGATCAGCTCGCGGAACTGCGAGGTCCAGCCGGGGGCCTCGTTCGTGGCGCGCATGAAGCGGGCGTGGTGGTGGATGGTCTCGGCGATGGCTACCTCGGTCCGGTCGCCGGCGTAGTAGAGGCCGTAGCTGCCATCGGAGAACCGCCCCGGTCGCAGGGGCGAGCAGTGCACGAACGGTGCCATGACCCAGCTCGCGCCGGGCCCGGTCACGCGGCGCGCGACCGGCACCTTGGAGAGATCACCAATGCTGTCGCGGATGCGTGGGTTGAACTTGGCCTCGGCCGAGGCGAGAGCCTCCCAGTCGGCGGGGTCGGCGATGTCCTCGAAGAGGTCGATGGGCGGGTGAATCGAGCGGATGATGCGGACGGTGCGTGGCCATGTCACGCGGCGGACAGGCACATTCACCAGGCACCCCGCTCGGCATCGAGATAGGCGCGCAGGTCGATCAGGTCGGTGATCTCGCCGCGCAGCATGACATCGAGCGCGCTGCGGCCGCCGAAGGCCTCGCTGGGCTTGCGGATCCATGCATAGCCGCGGGCAGGATCGGTGAAGAGATACCGCAGAGCCTTGTGGATCCCCATCAGGATCGCCATGCGCGCGCGGAGGTCGCGGTCGATGCGCCCGATATCGCCGGTCTTCCAGCGCGCCCATGTGCGCTGGGCCATGTCGCCGAGCAGGGTGCGGGCCTCGGCGTCGGTCAGACCCCAGGCGCGGAACAGGTTGACGGTGGCACGTGCAAGCGCCGCGGCCTCCTCGTCCGTGATGACGGGAAGGTCCGGGCGTGCGGTGATCGGCTGGACGGTGGCGAACTGCATGATCGTCTCCTTTGGCACGAATATAAACACTATGTGCCAAAAGGCAATCGCGCATTGCTACGGCACCGCGCTCTTCCGCTTCCATGGCTGGGGCACCGGCATAGCCACAGTGACCTCCACATCTCGCAGCATCCCACCCTCGATCAGCCCGTCCCGCACCCAGCCCAGCGCCAGCCACCAGTCGCCATAAGCGCGGCGCGCCGCCTCGATCTGGTGGGGATGCGGGGAGAAGGTCACCGGGCAAGCCAGAACCTCGACGGTGCGCCACTTGCCGCGGGTCAGGACACGTTCGGACCCGACGACGATGGTGCTGGCCCGCTCGCCATGCTGGTTCCGCCTTACCTCGACCGGCACGCAGCGCGGCACCGCACCTGGCATCCAGTCCGGCGTCAGCCCGGCGCGGGCCAGTTCCGCCACGCGGATCGCCATGCGCTTGCCACCGAGGCTGTCGGGCATCCCGGCGACAGTCGCAGCGATCACTTCGGCGTCCTCGTGAGTGTAGCCGCCGATCTTGTGCTGGCCGCCGTCGACTTTGCAGCCCAGCGCGGCGCGCTGAAGGAGGACGTATTCGAGGCCAAAGCCGAAGCCTTCCTCGGTCACGTCCTGGGGGAGTGGTAGCTCCAGTTGGGCCTTCTCGACCCGGAACGCCCATTCCAGCGCCGCCTGCACGCCCAGCGCGCGCTTGACCTTCTTGCCACCCGCGCGGCAAATCCTGCTGTGAATGCTCATGGCTGCAATCCTTCAAGGAAATCCATTTGCGCTGGGCGGGACGTCGCCTCCATCGGCCGCCAGATCCACAGGCCCGAGGCCATGGGCAGCTGCGAGAGAGCG
>PUNI01000179.1 GCA_003551745.1 Paracoccaceae bacterium
GACCAGATTTCCCGCCGTTTCGAGTATCTCGAGGCGCGCCTCGGCGCCGCCGCCGCCCCCGACGAGATCGCAGAGCTGTCGCGCGAATACGCCCGGCTCAAGCCCGTGGTGGCCCAGATCGCCGCCTGGGAGGGCGCGCGCACCGCGCTGGCCGAGGCCGAGGCCCTGCGCGCCGACCCCGACCTGCGCGACCTGGCCGAGGAGGAAGCCGCACACCTGCGCGCCGAGCTGCCCGCGCTGGAACAGGCGTTGCGGCTGGCGCTGCTGCCGCAGGACGCCGCCGACGCGCGCCCCGCCATCCTGGAAATCCGCCCCGGCACCGGGGGCGAGGAGGCGGCCCTCTTCGCCGCCGACCTTCTGCGGATGTACCAGCGCTTTGCCGAGGCGCAGGGCTGGGAGGTGAGCACCGTGGACCTTGCCCAGACCGAACTGGGCGGCGTGCGCGAGGCGGTGCTGCGCATCGCGGGCGAGGGCGTCTATGCGCGGCTGAAATACGAATCCGGCGTCCATCGGGTGCAGCGCGTGCCGCAGACCGAATCCGGCGGGCGCATCCATACCTCGGCCGCCACCGTCGCCGTCCTGCCCGAGGCCCAGGCGGTGGAGGTCGCCATCGAGCCCTCCGAGATCCGCATCGACACGATGCGGGCCAGCGGCGCGGGCGGGCAGCATGTCAACACCACCGACTCCGCGGTGCGGATCACCCATATCCCCAGCGGCATCGTGGTGACCTCGTCGGAGAAGTCCCAGCACGCCAACCGCGCGCTGGCGATGGAGGTGCTGCGCGCGCGGCTCTACGACAGGGAACGCCGCAAGGCCGAGGGCGCGCGCGCCAGCGCCCGCCGCGCGCAGGTGGGCAGCGGGGATCGCAGCGAGCGCATCCGCACCTACAACTTCCCGCAGGGCCGGCTGACGGATCATCGCATCAACCTTACGCTGCACAAGCTCGACGCCGTTCTCGAGGGCGATCTCGACGAGGTGATCGACGCGCTGGCGGCCCATGACGAGGCCGCGCGCCTGGCGGAGCTGGAGGCGTGACGGCGCCGGCCGTCTCCACCGCCACCGCCACGGTCGCAGAGGCGCTGCGGCACGCTGTCGCGGAGCTGCGTGCCGCCGGCGTGGCCACGCCCGAACGTGACGCGCGCCGGCTTCTGGCCCATGCGCTTGAGGTCACGCCCGACCGGCTGGCCCTGCACGACGGCGCTCTGCCGGCCGAGGCGGCGGGACGGTTTTCAGCGGCGCTGGCCGCGCGGTGCAGACGCCAGCCGGTGGCCCAGATCCTCGGACGGCGCGCCTTCTGGGGGCACATGTTCCGCGTCACGCCCGCGGTGCTGGATCCGCGGCCGGAGACGGAAACTCTGCTCGCCGCCGCGCTTGAACGCCCTTTCAGTCACGTGCTCGACCTCGGCACCGGCTCGGGCTGCATCCTGCTCAGCCTGCTGGCAGAGCGGCCGGAGGCACGTGGCGTCGGTGTTGACGCCTCGGCGGCCGCGCTGCGGGTGGCCGAGGCGAACGCCGCCGCCCTCGGCCTGGGCGAGCGGGCGCGTCTCGTCGAGGGCGACTGGACCACCGGGATCACCGGACCGTTCGACCTCGTGGTCTCCAACCCGCCCTACATCCCCGAGGGCGAGATGGCCACGCTTGAGCCCGAGGTGCGCGACTGGGAACCGCGCGGCGCCCTTGCCGCCGGGCCCGACGGTCTGGCCGCCTATCGCGCGATCACCGCCGGAGCGCCGGCGCTGCTGGCCCCCGAGGGCCGGCTCCTGCTGGAGATCGGGCCAGGCCAGGCCGAGGCGGTGAGCCGTCTCTGCCAGGCGGCTGGGCTCGCCGCCCTGTCGCTGCGCGCCGATCTCGACGGACGGCCGCGGGTGCTGGTGGCGGCGCGCGGCTGACGGCGAAAATTCGCCTCACTTGTGCGCGGTTTTCGTCAGTTTGCGCTTGTCTCCGGCGCAAAGCCGTGTTTACTCAAGAGCGCGCGGCAGCGATGGCGGCTGATATCGCTCGCGCATGAAAGCCGAAACAGCAGCCCGTTATTCGGTCATTTCGCGCGGCAGGCGCGTATTCGGGCACATCCAGGCCGGAACTGGAATCAGGACAGCATGAGATCATCGAAGTCACGCTCGCGTTCGAAGTCGAACCGCCCGCGCTCGCTGGGCAACATAGTCAACCGCGTTTTCGACAGCTCCGGCCCCGACGGCAAGGTGCGCGGGACCCCGCAGCAGGTCATCGACAAGTATCTGGTGCTGGCGCGCGATGCGCAGCTCTCGAACGACCGGGTCGCCGCGGAGAATTTCCTGCAGCATGCCGAGCACTATACCCGCATGCTGCAGGAGGCGCAGCGCGAAATGGCGCGCGAGGCCGAAGCGCGGCGCGATGGCGGCGGCGGTAACGGCGGTCAGGACCAGCGCGGTGGGGATCATCGCGGCGAGCAACGGGGCGAGCAGCGAGGCGAGCAGCGCGCGCAGCCGGATCAACGCAGCGGCCACCCGCGGTTCGGGCAGGGCGATAGCCGCGAGCCGCGCGCCGACGCGCCGCAGCGTGGCGGCGAGGCGACGGCCGTGATCGATCTGTCAGACGACAGCGAAGGCGTTCTCGTCGAGA
>PUNI01000363.1 GCA_003551745.1 Paracoccaceae bacterium
CGCGGGACGACGCGGCGGCTGGCATTGGGAGCGCTCGCGGGCGCCGCCGGTCTGCCATGCCGGCGCTGGCGCAGCCGCGCCCCTTCCTGCTGGCGCTGACACCAGTGCTGATGACGTCGGACCTCGACCTTCAGCGCCTGCGAAGCCGGTCAGATGATCGCATGCCGGACCTTGGCCGAAACCCATTCGCTGACCACCACGGTGCCGAGGATGGCGATGAAGATCACCGTCACCTGCCCCCAGGCCAGCATGTTGACCGAGGCCTGAAGCTGCACCCCGATCCCGCCCGCCCCGACCAGGCCGAGGATCGTCGCCTCGCGGATGTTGATGTCCCAGCGATAGACCGAGATGCCGGCAAAGGCCGGCAGCACCTGCGGCCAGACGCCGTAGGACAGCACCTGCGTGGGCGCGGCGCCGGTGGCGCGGATCTCCTCGACCTGGCGGGTGTCGATCTCCTCGATCGCCTCGTAGAGCAGCTTGCCGATGAAACCGATGGAGCGCAGCGCGATGGCGATGATGCCCGCGAGCAGGCCGGGGCCGACGATCAGCACCAGCAGCAGCGCCCAGATCAGCGAGTTGATCGACCGCGACGCAACGATGATCGCCAGCGCCACCGGGCGGACGAAAACCACGCTGGGGGTGGTGTTGGAGGCCGCGAGGAAGGCCAGCGGCGTGGCCAGCGCGATGCCGATCAGCGTGCCCAGCGTGGCGATGTTGATGGTGTCCCACATCGGCCAGAGGATGCGCTCGAAATACCCCAGCGGGGGGTTGGACATGCGCCGCGCCATGTCCCAGGCCTGCTGCGGTGCATCCAGGACGAAGATCCAGATCGTCTGGGCGGAGATGAACTGCCAGCAGACCATGAACAGAAGCCCACCCGCCAGCCAGGTCAGCCAGATGCGGAACTGTTCGGCGCGGTCGCGGCGCTGCCAGACCTTGCGGCCATCGGTGTCGAGCACGGGCATCAGAGGAACCTTCTGCGGATGAAGCCGGAGCTGTATTCGGCGATGAACACCACCACGATGATGCAGAGCAGGATCGCCGCCGCGCTGTCGTAGTCGTAGCGCGACAGCGCCGTGTTCAGCGTCGCGCCGATGCCGCCGGCGCCGACGATGCCGATGACGGCGGATTCGCGGAAGTTGATGTCGAGCCGGTAGAGGCAGAGCCCGATGAAACGCGGTGCCACCTGCGGCTGGATGGCGTAGTTCATCTGCTGCATCCAGCCCGCCCCGGTCGCGCGGATCGCCTCGACCTGGGCGCGGTCGATGTCCTCGATGTCCTCGGCGAGGAGTTTGCCGAGAAAACCGATGGTGGCGAAGGCCAGCGTCATCGCGCCGGCAAAGGGGCCAAAGCCGAACATCGCCACGAAGACGATGGCGATCACCACCTCCTGAAACGCCCGGCTGACGGCGATGATGGAGCGGCACACATAGTAGATCGGCCAGGGCGCGATGTTGCGCGCCGCCCCCAGCGCCACGGGGATCGACAGGATCACCCCGAAGACGGTGGAGATCACCGTCATGGTCAGGCTTTCCAGCAGGCCCTGGCGGATGTCGGTCCAGCGGGTGGTGAAGTCGGGGGCGAGGAAGGCCTGCACGAAGGCCGCGCCGCGGTCGAGCCCGGCGACGACGCGCTGCCAGTTCACGTCGACCGAGCCGATGGCGAGCACGAGATAGAGAAGCGCACCGGCATAGATGGCCCAGCGCAGCCGCGGGTTGGCGATGAAGGGGGGTTTCTTCCAGCGGCGCGGGGCCGCCGGCGGAGCGTCGGCCAGCACGCTCATCCTTGTGCAGCCTTCTTCATCTCGGGAATGTCCACCGCCGCGGCGACTTTCCGGTGCGCCGGCCCGTCGCCGTCCTCGTCGTCGTCCTCGGCGCGGGTGCCGGTCCAGTCCTCCTCGCCATAGATTTCGGTGAGGCGGTCGTCGGTCAGCCCCTTCGGCGGGCCGTCATAGACGATGCGGCCGGCGCGCAGGCCGACGATGCGCTCGACGAACATCATCGCCAGCGGCACGTCATGGATGTTGATGATCGCGCCGAGGCCGCGCTCGCGGCACAGCTCGATGATGAGCCGCATGATCTGGCGCGAGGTCTTGGGGTCGAGGCTGGCGGTGGGCTCGTCCACCAGCAGGATCTCGGGGTTCTGGATCAGCGCCCGGGCGATGCCCACCCGCTGGCGCTGCCCGCCCGAGAGCGCGTCGGCGCGCTTGTCCACCATGTGGTCGAGGCCCACCCGGCCCAGCAGGCGGAACGCCTCGTCCACCGCCGCTTGCGGATAGCGGCGCAGATAGCTGCGCCAGAAGCCGACATAGCCGAGCTGCCCAGACAGCACGTTCTCCATCACGCTTAGCCGTTCGACCAGCGCATATTCCTGAAAGATCATCCCCATCCGCCGCCGCGCCCGGCGCAGTTCGCCCCGGCCCATGGCCACCACGTCATCACCCGCCAGCCGGATGGTGCCGGACGTTGGCTCCACCAACCTGTTGACGCAGCGGATCAGCGTGGACTTGCCCGCGCCCGAGGGGCCGATCAGGGCGATGACCTGTCCGCGCTCCACCGTCAGGCTGACGTCGTCCAGCGCGAGGTCGCCGGTCGGA
>PUNI01000322.1 GCA_003551745.1 Paracoccaceae bacterium
GGCCGTGTTCGAGGACATGGAGGTGAAGGCCGAGGTCACCCGCCGGGCCGAGGCCGCCGCGCCGGAGGCGATCTTCGCCACCAACACCTCGACCCTGCCGATCGCCGATCTGGCCCGGGCGAGCGCCCGGCCCGAGGGCTTCATCGGCATCCACTTCTTCTCGCCGGTCGACCGGATGCTGCTGGTCGAGATCATCCGCGGGCCCGAAACCGGCGATGCGGCGCTGGCCAAGGCGCTCGATTTCATTCGCCAGCTGCGCAAGACGCCGATCGTCGTCAACGACGCGCGCTTCTTCTACGCCAACCGCTGCATCATCCCCTACATCAACGAGGGCGTGCGGATGGTCGGCGAGGGGGTGACGCCCGCGCTGATCGAAAACGCCGCAAAGCTCCTCGGCTTCCCGCTCGGGCCGCTGCAGCTGATCGACGAGACCTCGATCGAACTGGGCCTGCGCATCGCGCGCGCCACGCGGGCGGCGATGGGCGAGGCCTATCCCGACTCCGAGGTGGACGCGATGCTGGAGGCGCTGGCCGCCGAGGGGCGCATGGGCCGCAAGGCGAAGGCCGGCTTCTACACCTATGACGAGGCCGGCAAGCGCCTCGGGCTGTGGGAGGGTCTCGCAGGCATCGCCGCGGAACCGGCCAGCCAGCCCGATCTCTCGGAGGTGCAGGCACGGCTCCTGTTCGCGCAGGTTCTGGAGGCGGTGCGCGCTCTGGAGGCCGGCGTGCTGAGCGATGTCCGCGAGGGCGATGTCGGCGCCATCCTCGGCTGGGGCTTTGCCCCCTGGTCGGGCGGGCCGTTCTCCTGGCTCGACCGGATCGGCGCGGCGCAGGCCGTGGCCTCGGCCGAGGCGCTGGCCGAGGCCCATGGGCCCCGTTTCGCCCCGCCGCAGCTTCTGCGCGACATGGCCGCCTCCGGCCGGCGGTTCTACCCGGACACGACGCCGGCGCAGGCCGCCTGAGCCCCCTTCCCAAGCTGGCCGGCGCCGGGCAGTATTCCCGCCCGAGAGTGGTCGAGGGAGGGCTGGATGGGCTGGTTGCCGGACGAGAAGGGGCTCGAGAAATGCGCGGCGAACCACGTGCCGCTGACGCCGCTGTCGCACCTGCGCCGCGCGGCCGATGTGTTCGCCGACCGCACGGCGCTGATCGACCGTGACCTGCGCTGGAGCTATGCCGAGCATTTCGCCCGCGTCAGCAGCCTCGTCGGGGCGCTGCAGGCGCGCGGCATCCGGCCGGGCGACGTGGTGGCGACGCTCCTGCCCAACACCGCGCCCCATGTCGAGGCGACCTGGGGCGTGCCCGCCAGCGGCGCGATCCTCAACACCATCAACACGCGGCTCGATCCCGATACGGTGGCCTACATCTTCGGCCATGGCGGCGCCAGGATCGTGCTGTGCGACACCGCGCATCTGAGCCTGGCCGAAGCCGCGAGTGCCGAAATGGGCGACGCCGGCCCCGAGATCATCGAGGTCGCCGACCCGCAGGCCGGTTTCCCCGCCACCGGCCGCTTTCCCGAATACGAGGAGGTGCTGGCCGGCGGCGATCCGGCGACGCCCTGGGTGATGCCCGAGGACGAGTGGGAGAGCCTCGCGCTCAACTACACCTCGGGCACCACGGGCCGGCCCAAGGGCGTCGTCTATCACCATCGCGGGGCGTATCTCTCGACGCTCAGCCAGCCGCTGAGCTGGCGGATGACGCTGTTTCCCCGCTATCTGACCATCGTGCCGCTCTTTCACTGCAACGGCTGGTGCCAGCCCTGGATGATCCCCGCGCTCGGCGGCACCACGATCTGCTGCCGCGAGATCACCGCGACGGCGGTCTACGAGGCGATCGGGCGGCATGGCGCCACCCATTTCGGCGGTGCGCCGATCGTGCTGAACATGCTCATCAACGCCAAGCCGGAGGAACGCCAGCCCTTCGAGCACACCGTCGAGGTGTTCACCGCCGGGGCACCGCCACCGGCCGCCACGCTGGCGGCGATCGAGCCCCTGGGCTTCAACGTCACCCAGGTCTACGGGCTGACCGAGACCTACGGGCCGGACGTGGAATGCCTGTGGCACGAGGGATTCGCGGGGCTGGAAGGCGAGGAGCGCGCCGCCGTGAAGGCCCGCACCGGGATCTCGATGCCGTTCATGGAGGACGTCACGGTCACCGATGCCGAGATGGCCCCGGTGCCGCGCGACGGCGAAAGCCTGGGCGAGATCATGCACCGCGGCAACGGGGTGATGAAGGGCTACTACCGCAACCCCGAGGCCACGGCGGCGGCCTTCAAGGGAGGCTACTTCCACTCGGGCGACCTCGCCTTCCGCCACCCCGACGGCTACATCAAGATTGCCGACCGCTCGAAGGACATCATCATCTCGGGCGGCGAGAACGTCAGCTCCGTCGAGGTCGAGAATGCGCTGATGCACCATCCGGCCGTCCTGCTGGCCGCCGTGGTCGCGAAGCCAGACGAGAAATGGGGCGAGGTTCCCTGCGCCTTTGTAGAGCTGAAGGAGGGGGTCGAGGCGAGCGAGGAGGATCTGATCGCCTTCTGCCGACAGCGGCTGGCCGGATTCAAGACGCCGAAGAAGGTGCTGTTCCGCGACCTGCCCAA
>PUNI01000545.1 GCA_003551745.1 Paracoccaceae bacterium
AGATCATGGCCGCCCGCGCCGCCACGCCGGAACTGGCCGAGGTCCTGCGCGCCTCGGTCGCCAAGGCCGCGCGCTATTACGCCACGCTGGGCTACGGCAGCTTCGCCGCCGGCAACGCCGACGGCGGGCTGACCACCATCGAGGAAAAATCGCTGGGCGCCTACATGAAGTCCGGCCAATCTCCGATCTCTGGGCTCATCAAGCCGGGCGACCAGCCCCCACGCGGCGGGCTCTACCTGATGGATGTGGTGCCCGACGGCGAGGTGCGCTTCGGCTTTCCCAACATCTCGGACAATGCCGAGATCGTCGAGATGATGGCCTCGGGGGCGCATTGCACGCTGTTCGTCACCGGGCGCGGCTCGGTCGTCGGCTCGGCGCTGGCGCCGGTGATCAAGATCGCCGCCAATCCTCACATGTACCGCCGGCTCGCGGAGGACATGGACATCAATGCCGGCCGCGTGCTGGAAGGAACCGCCACGCTCGAGGAGATCGGCGCCGAGATCTTCGAGCGCGTGCTGGCCCTCGGCCGCGGCGAGGCCAGTGCGTCCGAGGCGCTGGGGCATCAGGAGTTCATCCTGACCTACAAGAGTTTCGAGCCGATCGGGCCGGCTTGCCTGCCGGTCTGATAAAGCCAACGAGGGAGGAAACATGGGGCGGCTTGCGGGAAAGACGGCGCTGGTGACGGCGGCGGGGCAGGGGATCGGGCGCGCCTCGGCATTGGCGATGGCGCGGGAGGGCGCGAGGGTGATCGCCAGCGACGTCAACGCCGCCACGCTGGAGACGCTGCGCGACGAGGCCGGAGGGCTGGCGCTGGAGACGCGGCTGCTCGACGTGCGAGACGCCGAAGCCGTCGCTGGCGCGGCCGCCGACATCGGCGCGGTCGAGGTGCTGTTCAACTGCGCGGGCTTCGTGGCCAGCGGCACGCTGCTGGACTGCAGCGAGGAAGACTGGGCCTTCAGCGTCGATCTGAACATGACCGGGATGTTCCGCATGCTGCGGGCGTTCCTGCCGGCGATGATCGAGGCTGGCGGCGGCAGCGTCATCAACATGGCCTCGGTCGTCTCCTCGATCATCGCCGCGCCCAACCGTTTCGTCTATGGCGCCACCAAGGCCGGGGTGATCGGGATGACCAAGGCGGTCGCGGCCGATTTCGTCACCCGGGGCATCCGCTGCAATGCGATCTGTCCCGGCACGGTGGAGAGCCCGTCGCTGCACGACCGGCTGCGCGCCACCGGCGACTACGAGGCGGCCCGCGCGGCCTTCATCGCGCGCCAGCCGATGGGGCGGATCGGCCGCGCCGAGGAGATCGCGGCGCTGGTGGTCTGGCTGGCCTCGGACGAAAGCGCCTTTGTGACCGGTCAATGTCACGTGATAGATGGCGGATGGTCGAATGTCTGAAGGAGGGAACGGGATGAAACTGGTGCGTTGGGGCGATGCGGGGGTCGAGAAGCCGGGGCTGGTGGACGCGACGGGCAGGATCCGCGATCTCTCGGGCGTCGTGCCCGACATCGCCGGAACGGTGCTGTCGGACGCCGGGCTTGCGCCGATCCGCGATGTTGACCCGGCCGGCCTGCCCGAGGTGCCGGCGGGCACGCGGCTGGGGCCCTGTGTCGGCGGGATCGGGAAGTTCATCTGCATCGGCCTGAACTATTCCGACCACGCCGCCGAGACCGGCGCCAGCGTGCCGCCCGAGCCGATCATCTTCATGAAGGCGACCTCGGCGGTGTGCGGACCGAACGATCCGATCCTGATCCCGCGCGGCTCGGAAAAGACCGACTGGGAGGTGGAGCTTGGCGTCGTCATCGGCACGCGCGGGAAATACATCCCCGAGGTGCGCGCGCTCGACCATGTCGCGGGCTACTGCGTGGTCAACGACGTCTCCGAGCGCGCTTTCCAGACCGAGCGGTCTGGCCAGTGGACCAAGGGCAAGAGTTGCGACAACTTCGGCCATACCGGGCCCTGGCTCGTGACCCGCGACGCGGTGGCCGACCCGCAGGATCTTGCAATGTGGCTGAAGGTGAACGGCGAGACCGTGCAGGACGGCTCGACCCGCACCATGGTCTACGGCGTGGCGCATCTGGTCAGCTACCTCTCGCAGTTCATGACGCTGCACCCCGGCGACGTGATCTCCACCGGCACCCCGCCGGGCGTCGGCATGGGGATGAAGCCGCCCCGATTCCTCAAGCCCGGCGACGAGGTGGAACTCGGCATCGACGGGCTGGGCAGCCAGCGCCAGGAGGCGGTGGCCGATCCCGAGGGCTGATCGGGCCGGCCCGGCAGATGGGGGCGCCACAGGGCAGGAGGAGGCAATGGAGTTCATCGACACCCACCAGCACCTGATCCATCGCGACCGGCTGGGCTATGGCTGGACGGAAGGGATCGAGGCGCTGGAGACCGGCGATTTCACCGTCTCCCACTATCGGGCGCTCACCGAGGGCCGCGGCATCGTCGGCACCGTCTTCATGGAATGCGCCGTCGACGATGCCGATTATCAGGCCGAGGCCCGCCTTGTCGCCGGGCTGATGCGCGACCCGGCCGCCGGCATCCTCGCCCAGGTGGCCTCCTGCCGGCCCGAGACCGCGGCGGGCTTCGCC
>PUNI01000002.1 GCA_003551745.1 Paracoccaceae bacterium
CGAGCAGAAGACCACGGTCGGCCTGTCACCGACCTTTTCGCTCCAGTGCCGGATGACCTCGGCCGTGATCGGCGCGTGGTTCATGATCTCCGCGACCGCGCCCATGTCGTAGTCGGACGCGGTCTTGCGGACGGCGCGCAGTTTCTCCTGCACGCCCACATCGATCACGAAGGTGCGCGGGGGCACGAGGTGGCCCGAGGCGATCAGCTCGGACAGCGTGACCTGGTCGCCGACATTGTCGAAGACCTCTCGCAGCCCCTTCCGGTCGCCGCGATTGGGCGTCGCCGTGACGCCGAAGATGCGCGCATCGGGATTGGCATCGCGCACGCGGTCGATGATGCGGCGGTAACTCTCAGCCACCGCGTGATGCGCCTCGTCGATCACCAGCAGATCGAGCCTGGGCATCGCCTTCAGGTTGGTCGACCGCGATAGCGTCGGTGCCATGGCGAAGGTGACCTGGCCGGCCCACGACTTTGAGCGGGCATCCACCACGGACGTGGTCACCTCCGGATTGACGCGGCCGAACTTCGCGCGGTTCTGGCCGGTCAGCTCGTCGCGATGGGCGAGCACGCAGGCCTTGGCCTCCGTCTCGGCGACGAGCTTGCCTGAGACCGCGGACAGCATGATGGTCTTGCCCGCGCCCGTGGGTGCGACGCCGAGCGTGTTGCCGTGCTTCGAGAGCGCAGCGAGGCTGCGCTCCACGAAGACTTTCTGGCGGGGACGAAGCCGCATCGGTCGCCCCTCACTGCGCCCAGGCCGGACGACCCGGCGCTGCCGGGGCGGTGGAGTGCGGCGCCGCCGCCGGTTGCGGCGCGGGCTGCGTGGGCGGCTGGTAGCCGTGACCGTCCGTGCCCATCACCTGCGCATAGTCACGGTGGTCGGGCGTTACTGCCGCGCGGATCTCGTTCTTGTCCTCGCCCATCGCATCTGAGCCGATGTCGATGCGCGCGACGAACTCGATCCCGTCGAGATCGGCAAAGCCGTTGATCCGACGTGCGGCCTGCGCCTCGGGCGAGGTGTCCTTGTCCGAGATCCCTCGCGCCGAGTTGAGCATGCCGCGGACGAGGCTGCGGCCCATATTGGCCCAGTCCGGCCCCTTGGGGCTGTAAAGCCCGATCAGGGTGAAGATCTTGCGCCGGGCATAGGGGCCCTCGGTCACGGTGAACTCGCCGTTGAGATATACTGCACCGGTGGAGCCGCGGGTGGCATAACCCCCGGTCCAGCCTTGCGACGCATCGTCGAAGCCGCCGGGGCGGATGGTCAGGCGCACCTTGGCAAGCGTGCCCTTTGGGATGAGGTTGGCATTGGACTGCGCGTCGTTGAAATCGTTCCAGAGACCGGTCATGGCATGGGGTCCTTTCAGTTGGCGGGATCGGATTGAGGAGCGGCGGCCGGCGCCGGCATCCGCGGCGCGTCGGTGACGAGCGGGCGCGCATCGATCGGCAACGGCTGGCGGATCTTCTCGATGAGCCGGCCGAGATCGGGTGGCTCGAGCAGGTCGAGACGGCCAGAGCGGTCCTTGGCCGGATAGCCCCAGCTGTTCTGCGTGTGGCAGACGAAGACCCGCTGCGGCACGCCCTTGTCGTCGGGCAGCGAGGTCAGCGTCAGCACCTCGTCGACGATGCCGGGCAGTTCCAGCCCGGTCTTCGAGCCGTCGATCTGGGGCACGAAGACCTTGCGATTGAAGTCGTCGAGCTTCTCGTCGAGGATCCCGACGAAGATCACGTTCTTGGCCCGCGTATGCTGCAGATGCGTGAGCCAGGCGATCATCTCGCGCCCATGCAGCCCGTAGGCCCCGCGCACGTCCGGCTTGCCGGTCTTCTCCGAGACCGCCTCGGGCTGGCCCTTGCACCATTGGAAGCAAAGCCGCCCCGCCACGGTGATCGAGTCGATGAAGACCGTGTCGTATTTCTCCAGCGCCTGTGGGTCGCCGTATTCGGCGCAGATCGCCCGGTAGTGATCCTCGCTGTAGGGCTGGTCCTTGCGCAGTGCCGGGTTCGGGCCGCCAATGAACACGGCGAAGTCAAGGCATTCCCGCCAGGTCCGGGGGCGGATCGTGTCGACGGCCAGCCCCTCGATGGCGAGGTCGCCGGCCTCGAGGTCGAAGAACAGCGTGGTGCTCGACTTCAGCGTGCGCAGGAGCGTGGTCTTGCCGGCGCCGCTGGCGCCGAAGATGGCGGCCTTCACGCCGCGCATCTCGGCCAGCCGCTGGGCGGCGCTGATGATGGGGAGGCTCATTGCGTGCCCCCCTGTGGCCGGATCTCGACTTTCAGCGCGCCGGTCTTCACGGTCCGCGCCGGCTCGAAGCCCTGCCGGATCGCCTCGGGCCAGGCCGCATATTTGCGTTCGGGCACCTTGAAGGCGATGTCGAGATACTCGGTCGGGTCGTCCCCGGCCGCGCGGATGCGCTCGACCATTCCGGCCAGCTGGGCTTGGTCCCACTCGACGCGTTTCGGCAGGTCGGCAACCACGGTGAAATCGCCGTCGTCGAAGCGAACCGTGCCGGTGTCCTTGGCAAGGGCCTGCCGCTCTTCGGCGGCGCGGGTGGCGTAGCGGGTGCTCAGCGCGGCATCTAGCCGGGCCTTCGCG
>PUNI01000204.1 GCA_003551745.1 Paracoccaceae bacterium
CCGTCGACGCGATCCTCGGCGAGGAGGGCGGCGCCCGCCCCGGCACCAGCGGCTTCGGCTGGGTGATCGACCCCATCGACGGGACCATGCCGTTCCTCTCGGGCCTGCCGCACTGGTGCGTGGCCATTGCCGTCACCCATGAAGGGGACGCCGTCGCCGCCGCCACCTATGCGCCCGTCATGGACACCCTGTGGGAGGCCAGCGCCGGCGCCGGCGCCCGCCGCGACGGGGTGGCGCTGTCACTGACCGAGGTGCCCGACCTGAGCGCTCGGATGACCGCAATCGGCGCCAGCCACCGCACCGACTCGGCCCATGTCGCGGCTGTGATCGCAGCGTTGATGGAGGCGGGCGGGATCTTCTACCGCAACGGCTCCGGCGCCATGATGCTCGCGCAGGTCGCGGAGGGGGCGCTGGCGGGCTACTACGAGCCGCACATGCACCCGTGGGATGCGCTGGGAGGTCTGCTGCTGGTGTCCGAGGCCGGCGGCCGGACCCTTGCATTCCCATCCGGTGGCGGGCCGGTGCTGGCGGCGGCCCCGGCGGCCTTTGCGCCGCTGTGCCGGATCGCCGGGTGGCCGGCGGCGCGGGTGGCGGACGGGGGCTGACCCCGCCGCAGGCTGTCCGAGCCCGCGGGCGGGCTGTCGCTGGCAGGTGGGCGCCGGCTTCTTCCGGAGCGCTGGCCGGATTTCAGTAGACCAGTCCGGGCGGGCTGCCATCTTGACCCGGCGCCGGATGGCCGTTTGGCGTTGGCAGCCGGCGCGTCCGACAGCCGCGCGCGCCTGAGCAATGTGCGAGGCGCCCCGCCGGCCCACGGCGTGGGGCTGGGCGGCCATGCGTGCCATTGTTCCGGGGCTCGGATGAGCGCTATTGAGCAGCAGACAGTCGGCGTCAGATCCCGGATCCTCGGCCGCCACGGCCGCCACGGCCGGCAGCGTCACGGTCATGCGGGTCGTGGGGCCGTCGCCATGGCGCGCCCGCAGTGCCATCCCCGCCCGGGCGCTAGGCCGGTCGCATGACGCCGGTGTGGCGGCCGGACGCGCCGACGGCCAGCGGGTCGCGCACCGCCCGGGCTCCGGCAGGGGTCGGCAGGATGGTGGTGGCCGCCGCGGCGGGCACGGCCGCCGGGCTCTGCCCCCCGGCCTCGGCCGGCTGCTGCAACAGAAGGGGCCGGGGCTCCGTCGGGCACCAAAGCGCATGGATGTGCCGGACGAGCCGCGCGCTTTCCGCATTACGTACTCGCAGCGGCGCCGCGTGGAGTGCCGGCGCCGCGGGACCGGGCGGCGGGCTGGCGGGCCAGCGCAGCAGTTCCAGCCGGCCGTCGGGGGTTTCGGCGATGGCGCTGTGATGGCCGTCGACCGCTCGCGTCCAGGCGCCGCAATTGGCCAGCCAGCGGCCGCCGCGATCCTCCAGCATGGGGACATGGCTGTGGCCGAAGACGATGCCGTCGGCGTCCTCGCGGATCGTGCGGCGCAAGGCTGCGGCGGAATAGCGTTCGGCCAGCCCGCCCCCCTCGCGCAGGATTGCGCGGCCCAGCGACCAGCGGCGGCCTTGGTGCGCCGGCAGATGCGACAGCGGCCAAGACTGCCCCAGCTGCAGCAGCCAGCCCCACAGCCGGTCCGCCATCCGCGAGCTGCCGCGCCGCAGCATCCCGTCGAACTGGTCGCCATGGGTGACCAGCAGCCGCGCGCCGGCGGCGGTGCGGTGCCAGCAGCGCTCTTCGATGCGGATGCCGAAGCGGCGCAGGATCAGCGGCCGCAGCAGCCGGGGCAGGATCTCGCGCAGCTTCTCGTCGTGGTTGCCGGTGATCAGCGTGATCCGCACACGTTGCCGGCGCAGCCTCATGAGCCTGTCGATCAGGTCGCAGTAGCCCTGGGTCCAGTGCCAGCGCTTTTCCAGCTTCCAGCCGTCCAGGATGTCGCCCACCAGATAGAGCTGTTCCACCTCGCAGGTGTCCAGCAGCGCGTTGAGCGCGGCGACGTCCGCTCCCTTGTAGCCCAGATGCAGGTCGGAGACGAACAGCGCCCGCAGCCGCCGCCGGCCCGGACCCACCACCGTCGCGCTCATGCCTGCAACTCCGCACAGCCCTGCAGAAAGGCGTCGGCCACCGCCTCCCAGCTGTAGGTGTCGCGCGCGTGGGCGTGCCGGTCGGCCCGCCTGCCCGGCGCCCGCAGCGCCCGGCGCACGGCGCGGCCCAGATCGTTGTCGACCGCGCCCAGCCGCGGATCGGTCAGGATGTCGCGCGGCCCCGGCGCGTCCAGCGCGGCCACGGCGAGGCCCGAGGCCAGCGCCTCGATCACCACGATGCCGAAGGTATCGGTGCGCGAGGGAAAGACAAACAGATCGGCGTCGCGATATGCTGCAGCCAGCGCGGCGCCGGTCAGCGTGCCGCGAAAGGCCACCTCGGGGTGTCGGCGCCGCAGGCGCTCCAGCTCCGGCCCGTCGCCCACCACCACCTTGCGGGCCGGGCCGGTCTCGGCCTCGGTCAGCCGGAGGAAGGCGTCGATGTTCTTCTCCGGCGCCACCCGGCCGACATACAGCAGCACCGGCGGGTCGGCCGGCGGGCGCTCCGGCCCGGCGTGGAA
>PUNI01000082.1 GCA_003551745.1 Paracoccaceae bacterium
CGACCACGCAGCCGCCCGGCCCTCCGATCCGGTGGGCCAGCACCAGTGCCAGCGCCAGCGGGGCGACCGCCGGACAGCCTCTCCTAGCTCCTGGCTATCCGGCACCCTTGTGGTGATAGAGGACGTATATACAGGAGGCACTGAGATGCCGCGCACACCGAACCCCAATTACGCGAACCCGCACTGGGCCCGCGCCGCCGAGAACCTCGGTAAGATCATCGCCGGCCCGGATGCCCGGCAACAGCTCGAAATGGAGTCCATGGCCGCCCAGCGGGCCGGGCAGGACCTTGAGAACCGCCAATTGGCGGACGCCCTCGACGCTGACGAGCGTATGCGCTTCGGCATGACCCACGGTGGAACGCCGGACGGCGGCACCGAAGCGCAGTCCCTGGGCGGCGGGGGCCTGACGGACCACGAGTCGGGAGCGCCGACGATGTTTTCCGGCTTGGCTGAGGCCGACCCGGCCGCCACCGGCCACCAGGTGGACGTCCCCACCAGCCAGGATTACGGCCCGCGCGAACTCATGCGCGATGCGGTGTCCTCCGGCCGGGCCAGCGAGGCCCCGGACCTGGCGCAGGCCCTCGGCGGTATCAACCTGGCCGAAGGTCGGGCCACGCCGGATCAGATGCGGGCCTACATGGCCGGGGCCGGCCAGCAGCCCGGCGCTGACCTGGCGCTCACGACCGGCCGGGCGGACCAACTCCGTGCCGAGGACCGCCAGCACGACCTCGCGGAGGTCTTCGCCGAGCGGGAGGCCGACTGGACCTATTCGCCCGAGGCCCTGGTCCACGAACAGCTCGCCGAGGGCAACGTGGACGCGGCGGCGCTGATGTCCGAGGAGCTGGGCGTCCGGGGTCCGCTGTCGTCGGACGAGCAGATCGCCCGCGACCACCGGCGCGGGGATCCCGAAGCGGCCGCGGCACTGTCCGGTATCCGCTACGGCGAGGGGCCGCAGGCGCCGGCAGGTGCGGACTTCGACCCGGGCGACGTGCTGGACTACGAGAATCACGTCTACAGCATCGTGAACGACCACCTCCCGGAAGACATGCCGGGCAACCACCGGGGCGAGATCGCACGCCGCGCCGTCGAGATCGCGCGCCAAGGGCGGGGACAGGTCAGCCCGACCGAAGCGGTCCACATGGCTATGGACGAGGGCGGCGGCCTGCACATGGCGGGTGCCGGCTGGATTCGCAGCGGCACGCCGGAGCTTCGCGGTGCTCCAGCCCCGACCGGCCACCCGATCAACTGGCCGCAGGGCGCCGGCCCGCAGCCCCAACCCGGGGCGCCGGGCCATGTCCCGCAGCAAGAAGACCGGCCGCAACCGGCCCGCGAACCACGCGGCCGTGCGGATGCAGGCCCGCACCAGGAGCACACGGTGGCCGGCGGTGGTGCCGATCAGGTCGTGATGCTCGGCCCGGACGGTGAGCCGATCACCCAAGCCGAGATCGAGGAGACGGCCCGCGGGCGAGATATGAGCCCCGAGGCGGTTGAAGCCTTCCTGCTCAAGCAAGGCGCCCAACCCCGCGGCCAGGGCGCCGGCGGCGGTCGGATCCAGCCGGGTGATATGTACGGCACCGGCGCGGTCCGGTAGCTGCCGCTGCCCCGGCCCGCGCGGCAGGGCTACATCTGCCCCACGTCCAGGTGGTCGTAGTTTTGCCAGGCGGGCCGGGGCGTCAGCCGGTTCCCGGGCGGTGGTGCGAACTGATGCGGAGCGTATGAGTCCGGCGGGTTTTGCTCGTCGGCGCCGCCGTACCGTTCGAAAAGGTCTGTCGGCTCATCGGGTCGGCCCTGTTGGCGGTCCGGGGAGCCGTCGCCGTACCGCTCCAGCAGATCGCGGCCCCCGTCCGTTCCGCTTTCGTCCGTGCCCCCGCCCCGGGGTGGCTCAGACGGCTGGGGCACGTTGGGGCCAGGGTTGGGTTGCTGCAAGCCATGCGCCTGACCGAAGCCCGCGCCTTGCGCGCTTTCTGCGCCCGCCGCCGGGGACTGCCTGTCCATCTCCTCGACCGCCGCCGCGGCCGTGAGGACTACCAGCAACGCCACAACAATCCGACCACCCCACATCCCGGCGCCCCTTTCGTTTGCCGGCGCAGTTCTGCGCGCCCCAACATTCACTCTGGCAGCGCTGACGGCATCCATAAACCGAGCCGGGGTGTTTTCGGCTCCAGCGGGTGGGGCGGCGCGTGGCCGCGGCGGCTTCGGTCGGCTGGCGGGGTGGGCTGCGCGGTCGGTGAGGGCGGCAGTGCAACAGCCGACACGGCGGCAGCGGACGCCGCATCGGCGGCGCTGGGTAAGCCACACCTACCGCCCCACCGGGTTGGCCTGGTCGCGGGCGTGACCCGGGCGACCCGGTGGGGCTGGGTTGCGGTGGGGTCCGGTCAGTTCTGCGAGCTGCGTAATTTTCTCGCGCGGCCGGGATAGGAGGCTCGGCGGCGCGGGCGGATATACCCCAGGGGGCGGCGGCGCGAGCTGGACCGAAGCAAGCAGTCGGCTCGCGCACTGCGTTGGCTGGCAGCGCCGCGCCTGTCCGGTGGGCCGACCCCCTGGCGCACCGGTGGCGAGGCGCGGCCCCAGGGTGCGGACCG
>PUNI01000094.1 GCA_003551745.1 Paracoccaceae bacterium
CCTGCGAACGCCAACGGTTCAAGAGAGCAGGCGAACGCGCCGCAGATGGGCCCCAGTCGGGCGTGCGTGTTCCACGCGATCGTGGGCTGCGTTTCCACGGGATGGTGGGCGCCCATTCCAGCTGATCGTGGGCGCCCGTTCCACGGCATCGTGGGCGCCCGTTCCACGTGATCGTGGGCAGGTCTGGCCGACAGTCTGAAGCTACGGTGCCTCTCGCTTGAGCGAGGGGAGCCAGATGCCAACAGGACGACTGTCGATGCGCCGGATACGCGATGTACTGCGAATGAAGCATGCCCAGGGGCTGAGCGAGCGGGTGATTGCCCGCTCTCTCGGGCTGGGGAAGGGAACCGTTGGCGCCTATGTCGGGCGGGCGCGGAAGGCTGGGCTGACGTGGCCGCTTCCCGATGCGCTCTCGGACGACGACCTCGAGTTGCTGCTGTTCCCTGCGCCTCCGGCGGCGCCGGATGGGGACCGCCCCGTGCCGGACTGGGCGGTGGTGGATCGGGAGCTGCGGCGCCCGGGCGTCACGCGCGCGCTGCTGTGGGAGGAATACCGCGCCGCCCATCCCCTCGGCTTTGGCTACGCCTGGTTCTGCGAGCACTATGAGGCCTGGAAGGGCCGGGTTCGCCCGACCATGCGGCAGACGCATGTCGGCGGGGAGAAGGTCTTCGTCGACTTCGCCGGCGACACGGTCGACGTGATCGATCCCGAGACCGGGGAGGTCCGGGCGGTGAAGCTGTTCGTCGCGGCGTCACGCCGAAGGCGTGCCTGCGGCACGACGGGGGCGTCGAACTACACCTATGCGGAGGCCGTGGCCTCCGAGGGCCTCGAGGACTGGATTGGCGCCCATGTCCGGATGTTCACCTTCCTCGGTGGCGTGCCGAAGGTGGTGGTGCCCGACAACCTCAAGTCGGCGGTGCTGAAAGCATGCCGGTTCGACCCGGGGCTGAACCGGACCTATGCCGAGATGGCAGGCCACTACGGCACCGCCATCCTGCCGGCGCGTCCCTATCGGCCACGCGACAAGGCGAAGGTCGAGGTTGCGGTGCAGGTTGCGCAGCGCTGGATCCTGGCGCGACTGCGCAACCGCCGCTTCTTCTCTCTGGCCGAACTGAACGCCGCGATCCGGGGTCTGGTCAACGAGCTGAACATGCGCGTGATGCGCGGCTACGGCGCCAGCCGTGCTGACCTGTTCGCCACGGTCGACCGGCCAAACCTGCAGCCGCTGCCCGCGGAACCCTACACCTTCGCCCGCTGGAAGCGCGCCCGGGTCGCGCCGGATTATCACATCGAGATCGACAGCTGCTGGTATTCCGTGCCGTTCCGGCTGATCCGCCAGGAGGTGGAGGCGCGGATCTGTGGCGGAACCGTCGAGATCTTCCACAAGGGACAGCGGGTTGCGAGCCATCTGCGCAGCCCCGGGCGGCGCAGCCATGTGACGGTGCCCGACCACATGCCCTCCGCCCACCGCCGCTATGCGGACTGGACGCCGGGACGTGTGCTGGCACAGGCGGTGAAGCTGGGCCCCTCAGTGGCTGCATTCTGCGAGGCGGTGATGGCGGACCGCCCCCACCCCGAGCAGGGTTTCCGCACCTGTCTCGGCGTCCTCGATCTCGCCCGGAGCTACGATCCGGCCAGGCTCGATGCCGCCTGTCGGCGCGGGCTGTCGATCCGCGCCCGATCCATCGCCTCGATCCGGTCGATCCTGAAGACCGGGCTCGATCGAGCCTTCCTCGACGAGGAGGCCGAGCAGCTGCCCCGGCAGCACCCCAACATCCGCGGCCAGAGCTATTATCACTGAAAGGAGACCACCTTGCTGACCCACCCCACCTCAGAACGCCTCGCGGCCCTCGGGCTCACAGGCATGCTCCAGGCGCTCGACCACCAGCGTCAGGCCCCAGCTGCCTTCGAAGCGCTGAGCTTCGAAGAGCGGCTCGGCCTCCTGGTCGACCGCGGTTGAGCCGGAGCAGAAAACGATCCGGGGGATCGTTTTCGCGGCGAACGCCGAGAGGGACGCCAAGCGGCTTCTCTCCCGGCTGAAGTTCGCCGCCCTCCGTCAGGCCGCCTGCGTCGAGGATCTCGACCTGCGCACGCCGCGTGGCATCGACCGGGCCGTGATGGCGCACCTTGTCGATGGCAGCTGGATCGGGCGCCACGAGAACCTCCTGATCACGGGCCCGACGGGGCTCGGAAAAAGCTGGATCGCCTGCGCGCTCGGACACAAGGCCTGTCGCGACGGACACACCGTCGCCTATCACCGCGTGCCGCGCATCTTCGAGAAGCTGGCCATCGCCCGGGGCGACGGTCGGCATGCCCGGATGCTGAAAACATTGGCCCGGACAGACCTGCTCATCCTCGACGACTGGGGTCTGGCAACCCTGACCTCATCCGAGCGGCGCGACCTGCTCGAAATCCTCGAAGACCGCCACGGCAGCGGCTCCACCATCGTCACCAGCCAGCTGCCGGTCGAGCACTGGCACGAGGCTGTCGGGGACCCCACCCTCGCCGACGCCATCCTTGATCGCCTCGTCCATAACGCCCACCGGCTCCCTCTCGCCGGCGAGAGCATGCGAAAGCGCGC
>PUNI01000496.1 GCA_003551745.1 Paracoccaceae bacterium
CCGATGACAATCGTCCGGTCGGGCTACACACCCATGGTTCCGCGCAACCGCCGGAGCAACGGTCGTACACCGCCAAGGCTGCGAGCGGGTTCCACCGCTCCCAGCTGGTCGTGGAAGCGGCGATAGTGGAGGATCTTCGGCTGGGCCTCGTCGGCTGCCCACAGCTTCAGGTATTTCTTGTAGCGGACGTTGTACTCAGGCGGCAGGATGTGAAGCCGCAGGTCGCTTTCCCACAGCAACTCCCGCAGAGTAGTCTGATCCTTTTCAAAACCGGCTGTGTGGTAGGCTGCGCGCCACGCCTCGAGGAAGGCCGCAATCCGGGGTGTGGCGCGAAAGAGGATCACGCCGCCGTTGAGTTGCGGGAAGGCGGGCGGCAGCGGCTTCCGCCATTCCTCGACATGGCTTGACCTGTTGCGGCTGTGGGCATGGGCGAGCGCGATGTCGAAGCGCTGCAACACGCCGAAAGCCTCGCGGATGTCGGCCACCACTCTCGTGTCGGTGTCAAGGTAGAGTGTGCGTTCGAACCGGGTCCTCGGCAGGCAGTCCACCTTTGAGCGGCGGTGGGGGTCGGTGATTTCCTCGACCCGGTCGAAGAGGCCGGGTTCGAGGCACTCGGGCCGGTCGGTGAAGATGTCGATGGCGACGCCCGGCATCTGCTCGCGCACGCTCAGGGCCGAACCGTTCGCGGCCCGCGCAAAGCCTTCTCCCGTCGCGATGTAGAGAACGCCGTCCATCCCGGGCCTCGTCAGATGCCGATGGCGCTGCGCCTAGCCTGTCGCGCACGGCATGACAACCGCCGGCTCTTCATGGATCATAGCCGAAGAGCGTGAAGTCGCGCGCATAGAGACGGGCGACGATCGCGCGACCCTCACGCGTGTAGAAGGCCGCTTCGCGCTCGGACGTCCGCGTCTCCCGCCGTTGCGCTTCAACCTCGTGGCGCTGTTCCAGAACGGACGCCGCTTCCGGATCGCGCCCAACCTCGGCCAGCACGCGCCCCATGTCTTCGACCATGCGCTCGAGCCGGCCGATGAAGGAGAAGCGCTCGGCTGGCTGATAGAGAAGATCGGCCTGAGGCCACCAGTGCCGGTCTGCCGAGAGCCCGCCCTCGTCGAGAAACGCGAGGAAGCGGGCGAAGCCCTCGGGCGAGTTCTCCCCGTATCCGGGATAGACCCGATAGCCCGGCCCGCGCCCTGGCTTGCGCGGCGCCCTGGGCGCGCGCGGGGCGGCCAGCTTGTCGAGATAGGCCGAGAGAACGCGGCCATAGGGATTGCGCACGAAGGTGAAGGAATAGAAGTCGTTTAGGGCGGCCAGATCGCGCAGGGAAAGGTCCTGCGCGCGGGTCTGGGCTGCCTTCAGCCGGCGCATGCTGTCAAAGCGTTCCGCCCCGAACAGGTCGTTCAGGAACGCAACGATGCGCGTGTTTCCGGACTTCTTGATGCGGTTGTAGACGAGCCGCTGGGCGGGATAGATGGCAGCGGCGCGCTCGAGGTTCTCGAGGTCGATGCCCTTGCCCGCGAACATGAGGCGGGCCAGCCGCTTCTTCATGCTGCGCTGCAGGCTCGCCTGTACCATCCGTCTCGCCTCTGCTGACTGAGCGCGCCTATCCCGGGCGGGCGGAGGTTGTCCAGCGGTCTCATACGAGGCCGCGGAAGCGGGCGGGAATGCGCACCACCGGGTCGCCGGGGATCATGGCGGGCTTGTTCCAGGCGTAGGGCGGTCGCAGCCAGCTCTGCCAGCGGCGTGCGGTGGCGAAGTAGGCGTCGCCGTCGCGGGGCTGGGCGTTGGTGATGAGGCCGAACAGCCGCGCGCGGCGGTCCAGATGCCCCTCCCAGCCGGTTGCCAGCCGGTCGGGGTCGGCGGTCTTGCCGGTGGCGCGGGCGTAGTCGACCATGCCGAAGTGGAAGAGGAAGAGGTTGGGGTCGATGCGAAAGTTGCGCCCCTTCACGCGGTGCATGCCGGAACCCCAGGTCACCGGGCGGGTGGACACCACGGGCTTGGTATAGCGCGCCGAGACATGGGCGTAACCGCGCTGGTCGAGGAAGGGGCGCGTGGGGTCGAGCGGCGCCTCCTCGCGCAGGTGCTGGCCCACGTCGAGGCCGAGCGCCGAGATCGCGGCCGGGGGGGCGACGAGACCCGAGAGATACTCCCGCAGCCCGACACCGCGCTGCGGATCGACGACAAGAAACTCGTCGACATCGGTGGCGATCGCCATGTCGAAGTAGTGGTAGAGCCCGGCGGCGATCGCCGACATCACCCGGGCGCGGCGTCGCATCGCCGGGGCACGGGGCAGGGGCCTGTGGGGCAGGCGGATCACGTTCACCCGGCCCGCGCCCTCGGGCAGGTCCTGGTCGTGGCCGTCGAGGATCACGACGAGGTTTTCCGTCCCGCCGAGGGCGGTCCCGTAATGCTCGATCCACTTGGGCAGGAAGAGCGCGTCGTTGCGCACCGTCGTGAGCGCGCAGATCGCCTTCACCTTGGGGCCTCCAGCGCCGCCGCCAGCACCGCCTCGACCTGCTGGTAGAGCCTGCGATACTCGAGCCGGGTCTCGGCCACATGGCGCGCCGCAGCCTCCATGGCCCGG
>PUNI01000187.1 GCA_003551745.1 Paracoccaceae bacterium
CCACGGGCACAGCGTGGAGGGCGAAATCGACCGAAGTCGCGTCGAGGGCGACCGGATATACCTGCGCGGCCGCCTCTCGGCCCCGCTGTTGCGGATGCTCGACGCTGACACCGAGAGTTTCGACGAGACCGACAGCGTGGAGTTCGATCTCGATTTCGATGTCGCCGTGGAGCGGCTCTGAACCGATGGCCCCGGGCCGGGATGAACCTTCGGCAAGGCCACCGCCCCCGGAGACGGAACTCTTCACATGCTACGGTGGCGTACCGGCACCAGCTGACCCGATGCGACCGGACAACCACCGGGGCCGCTGGTTCAGGCTGACCGCTGTCACCGAAATCACCCATCTGCACTGAAATGCGAAGTCTGGCGGTGCCTGGCCGGGTCCTTCGCAGGCCGGTCAGGTCTGGTGTCCGGCAGGCCATGGGCGGGGGATGCAGAGCCACGGAGCTGGCGCGGCCATCGAGCCTGGGCCAAAGGCGCGCAAGCGCGCTCCGGGGGCGTTGCCGAGCCCCGAGATGTCGCGCCACCGAGCCCGCTTCCTGCGGCGGAATGGCGTCGGCAACCTGCGGCACCGCCGGAGCCGGCCCCCACGCCATCGAGGGCCGGAATCACAGGCTCCCTCCACACCGATGTGAACCACCTGCCGCAGATCGTCGGCGCTGAGCGCTGGCGATTTCGCGTTGCCGCCATTTTCCGCGCAAAATGGACAGGGTCACCGTCGCCGAAGCGGAGGCGGTCGACGGCGGCGAGGTCTGCCCTGCCCCTGTTCCTCGGCCACGGGGCGATAGTGCAGGACCCGAGCGGGGAAGACCCGCCCTACAGAGACATGCGGTTGGGGGGTGGGACGACCAGGCCACGCATGCTCCCGCAGGATGACCCGGACGGCCTGCAGCGCCGCCCTTCGGAAGCGTGGGTCGCCGCTGATCCGGCTGGACAATCGGATGGCCTCGCAAGTGCGTGTTCGACCGACTGTGCGACGAAGAGGCCATGACGCGCCACGGCTCCAAACGACCCTTGCGCATGACCTTGCGGGCCTGGACGCGGGAAGTGCGCGCTGCTGCGTCATGGAACCGCAGCACAACGCTGCGTTCTTCATGCGGATTGTATCAGAACCGACAGTCCTCCTCCGTCAGGCCCTGCAGGCCAGCCGTGACACATCGGTTGCCACGGGGACGGTCGCAATACCAAGGCGCCGCCCGATCTGGCTCAGCCGGGGGTGTTGTCCCAGGAGTGACGCATGAAGGCGAGCGCGTCGCGGGCGAGGAGAAGCTCGTCGTCGAACATCCGGCGCCAGATCCGGGTTGCCGCCGAAAGCTCGGGCAAGGCGAGGCCGAAGGCCTCGACGACAAGAGGGCCTTCATAGCCCGCGGCCTTGAGGGCCCTGAAGGTGTCGCTCCAACGGACCTGTCCCTGCCCGGGAGTGGAGCGGTCGTTTTCGGAGATGTGCACCAGCGCGATGGCGGCCGAATGCGCCCGGATCGCGGCGGCCGGGTCCTTCTCTTCGATATGGGCGTGGAAGGTGTCGTAGAGGATGCCGGCGCCGGAACCGACCGCGCCCGCGAAGCGGGCCGCGCTGGCGGTGTCGTTCAGCAGGTAGCATTCGAAGCGGTTGAGCGGTTCGATGGCGAGCCGCACCCCGAGTCGGACCCCGCGCTCGGCGGTTCGGCCCAGGATCTCCGCGCTGCGCTGCAATTCCTCGGCCGTCGGCCCCTGCCCGGAAAAGACGCCGATGGGTGAGTGTACCGGGCCGGACAGGATCGGCGCCCCCATGGCGGCTGCACAGTCCACGATGCGGTCGAGGGCCGCCGCGCCGCGGGCCCGGGTCTCGCTGTCCTCCGAGCAGATGTTCTGGTCAGGGGCGAGGGCGGTGACCGCCAGCGGTTCTAGGCCGAGGTCGCGGACCTCGCGCCCGAGCCGCTCGTAGGCAGCGATGTCGGTCAGATCGAACACCGGAAGTTCGACAATGTCGTAGCCCATCTCGGCCAGCGCCGCGAGGATCGGCCGATGCTCGGGGCCCACCCGCGTGGTCCAGAGCAGAAAATTCATGCCAAAGCGCATTGGTGCCTCTCCTCAGCGGTAGACCAGGTCGCGCAGCCCGAGCGAGATCTGCGGAACGAGCGTGATGGCGATCAGGCACAGGATCACGACGCCGATGAAGGCCAGCGTCGGGGCGATGATGCGCTGCACCGGAATCTTGGCAACCGTGCAGGCCGCAAAGAGGTTCAGCCCGAAGGGCGGGGTGATGAAGCCGATGGCCAGCGCCACGATCATCACGATGCCGAAATGCACTGGGTCGATCCCAAGCGCGATCGCCACCGGCACCAGGATCGGCGCCAGAACGATGATCGCGGCGGCGGCCTCGATGAACATGCCGATCAGCAGCAGAACCGCCACGACGAAGGCGAGGAAGACCAGCGCCGAATCGATGTTCCCGGTCAGCCAGGCACCGATCGCCATCGGCACGCCCTCGCGGTTGATGATGAAGGCGAACAGACCGGCCCAGGCGATGATGAACAGGATCAGCACCGAGGAGACGACGGATTTCTCGAAGACCGGCAGCAGGTCGCGCCAGCCCAG
>PUNI01000271.1 GCA_003551745.1 Paracoccaceae bacterium
CGATGGTCGGCTGGAGATGCGCGCCGAGGCCACCGCCATGGGGCGCGCGATGCTGCAGGGTGTGGTGGCTCTGCGGCCGGACAGGGTGGGGCTCAGCGACGGCCACCTGTCCCTGGGCGGTAACCGGCTGGCCCTGGCGGGCGATCTGGACCTCACGGGCGCGCGTCCGCGCCTGACGGGGCGCGCCACGGCGCAGGCGCTGGACCTGACGGGACCGGCCGGTGGCGCAGCACCTGGCACCGCGGGCGAACGGGGGACGTCAGCCGGCGCTGCGGGCTGGTCCACGGCGCGCATCGACGCGAGCGCCCTGCACTTTCTGGACGCCGACGTGGCGGTGGCGGCGCAGTCCGTGTCGCTGGACGCGCTGCGGCTGGGTCCCCTGCGTGGACATCTGTCCCTCGATGCCGGTCGCGCGGTGCTGCGGCTGGACGAGGCCGCGGCCTTCGAGGGACAGGTGACCGGGCAACTCGTGGCCAATGCCCGGGGCCGCTTCTCGGCCCGGGCCGACCTGGGCTTCACAGGCCTGCAGGCCGAGACCGTCCTCGGAACCTTGGCGGGCTGGGACCGCGTGTCGGGACGTCTTGGCGGCGAGGTGGCGCTTCTCGGCGTCGGCGACAGCGTGGCGGCGCTGATGGCCAGCCTTTCGGGCGACGGACGCCTCGATCTCGGGCCGGGGACGGTGCGCGGCCTCGATCTGGGCGCGCTTCTGAGCACGGGGGATCCGCGCCATCTGGGGTCCGACCGCCGCACCGCCTTCGACGGAGTCACCGCCAGCTTCGTGGTGCGCGACGGCGTGCTGCGCAACGAGGACCTGAGGATGCGGGCGCCGACGCTGACGGCCGACGGCGCCGGCCGCGTCGATATCGGCGCCCAGACCCTCGACTACAGGGTGACCGCGGCGCTGCGGGAGGGGCCGCCGGCACTGCAACGGCTGCGTCTGCCGGTCACCGTCCGCGGGACATGGGCCGACCCTGCGGTGTCGGTGGATCTCGAGGCGCTGGTGCGCCAGCAGGTCGAGGAGCGTGCCCGCGACGAGGCCGCGCGACTGGAGCGGGAGGCCCGCGAGCGCCTTCAGCGCGAGCTTGATCGCCGCATCCCCGTGCCGCCCGGTCTGCGCGGGGATTCAGGTCGGCAGTCCCAGACCCGCCCGGATGCAGCCCCCGACCGCCCTCCCGGCGTCAGCCCCGAAGAGGCCCTGCGCCGCCGTCTCGAACAGGAGGTCGGCCGTGGCCTCGGACGCCTCCTGCGCGGCGACTGAGCCGGGCTGTGCCCGGGCGCCGGGACCGCACTGGCCCGCTCAATGGCCCGCCGGGCCGCGCGCACCCATCGCCCCACACTGGAGCCGGCCATCGACGCTCGGGGCGCACGGCACGGTCGAGGCCGGAGCCCTGGCCGGGACGCATGCCCTGCGATCGGCGGTCGGCAGCGGGAGCGGAAAGGGCGCCCCCGATCGCAACGGTCCCGGCCGGAGCGGCGCACCAGTCGGAGACGCCCCGCCGGCATTCCTCCGATTCGGACGCCCGCAGGCTTTCCCGCGGGCCGTTCCACCGAAGCCATGTCCGGTTCGCGGCATATTTCCTGCCCGGCCCGCGCGCCGGAAATCGCAGGCCATCACGCGCGATGGCGTCGGGCTCGTCGCGATTGCCCGGCCAATTCCGGGTAAGGCTCCGGGCGGCCGGGGCTCGATCGGGAAATTCCCAGGGCGTTTGGGAATGAATTGGGAATGATGCTTTTGGATCGCATTCGCCGTCGGGTGCGGCGGGAATGCTTGCGGATTTCGGATCGCCGTCTACACTCGCCAAACAGTTGCGCAGAGTTCCGTCGGTAAACATCAGGGCGAGTACGGCATGACAGACGGGAGGCTGGCGCTCACCGACGACACGAGCGTTATCCGCCTGGTGGAGGCGCTCTCGGACTCGGTCCTGATTGCGGAACTCGGGGGCTGCGTCCGCCATGTCAGCCCGGGTTGGGAAACCCTGCTGGGCTGGACCGCCGCCGACATGCAGGCGCAGCCATGGACCGCGCATGTGCACCCCGACGATCTGGCGGAGACCCTCGACGCGGTCCGATGCGCGGAGGACGGACCCGCGGTGCGGCACTTCGTCAACCGCCATGCCGTGAAGGGGGGCGGCTGGCGGCGACTGGAATGGCATGCGGTGCTCAGCGCACAGGATGGCGTGATCCACGCTGCGGTGCGCGCGGTCGAGATGCCGGCCGACACCGCCCCGCAGGCCGCCGGCCGCGCCAGCGAGGTGGAGATGGTCTCGGGGGTCGGCAGCTGGGAGGTCGACCTGGGGTCCGACACCTGTTTCTGGTCGCCCATGACGCGCCGCATCCACGAGGTCGGCACCGGCGAGGACCCTCCGGTGGACAGGGCGCTCTCCTTCTATCCCCCCGAAGCGCGCGGCGCGCTCGAGTCCGCCCTGGAGGCGCTCCGGACCAGCGGCACGCCCTATGACCTTGAGCTGCCCTTCATCACGGCGCGCGGTCGGCGGCTTTTTGTCAGGACCACTGGCCGGGCCGAGTTGCGGGGCGGCACGGTGACGCGCATCTACGGAACCTTCGAGGACATCACC
>PUNI01000128.1 GCA_003551745.1 Paracoccaceae bacterium
AGCAGATCGGCATGAAGGTGGACAAGCACCACCACGAGGTGGCCTCCTGTCAGCACGAGCTGGGGCTGATCTTCAACTCGCTGGTGAAGCAGGCCGACGAGCTGCAGAAATACAAGTACATCATCCACAACGTCGCCAACGCCTATGGCCGCTCGGCGACCTTCATGCCGATCTGCTTCATGGTGGACAGCATCTCGTTGCGCATGTCCATGCCATGGTCAGTCGGGTTGACCGGGAAGTAGCCGCCCTTCACGCCGCCACGGAAGCCGAGGTTGCCGGTCTCGTACTCGGTGTCGGTATTCCAGGACCCGTCGACGGCGTCGACATGGTAGCCCACCTTGTTGATTTCGACCGAGAAGCGCACGTCGTCGAAGACAAAGAATTCGGCCTCGGGCCCGAAGAAGGCGGTGTCGCCGATCCCGGTGGATTTCAGATAGGCTTCCGCCTTCTCGGATACCGAGCGCGGGCAGCGGTTGTAGGGCTCGCCGGTGTCGGGCTCTGCCACCGAGCAATGCACGCACAGCGTCTTCTCGGCATAGAACGGGTCGAGATACGCGCTCGCCGTGTCGGGCATCAGCTTCATGTCCGACTGCTCGATCGACTTGAAGCCGGCGATGGAGGAGCCGTCGAACATGAAGCCTTCGTCGAGGAAGTCCTCGTCGACCTGATCGGCCATGACGGTGACATGCTGCAGCTTGCCGCGCGGGTCGGTGAAGCGGATGTCGACATACTGGACATCCTCGTCCTTGATCGTCTTGAGAACGGCGTCCTTGCTCATCTGACTGTCATCCCTTTCGTCGGTGGTCTTTGTGTTATGGGCGAAGCGCAGGCCGAGCTGCGCGGTGTGGCGGAAGCGCCGCGGCGCGCCCGGAGGTCAGATGGCGTCCTCGCCGGTCTCGCCCGTCCGGATGCGCACGACCTGCTCGACGGAGGTCACGAAAATCTTGCCGTCGCCGATCTTGTCGGTGCGCGCCGCCCCGATGATCGCCTCGAGCGCGGCCTCGACCTGATCGTCGGGCAGCACCACCTCGACCTTAACCTTGGGCAGGAAGTCGACGACGTATTCGGCGCCCCGATAGAGCTCGGTGTGCCCCTTCTGGCGACCGAAGCCCTTGACCTCCACGACCGACAGGCCCTGGACGCCGAGCTCCTGCAGGGCTTCCTTCACCTCGTCGAGCTTGAACGGTTTGATGATCGCCTCGATCTTCTTCATGATGTCGTCGCTCCCTGCTGCCCCGCCTCGACGCCGGACTCACCATGTCGGCCCGGGGGGCACAATCCGGGCAGCAGGTCCCCGCCAGCCACAGCCCGGAAACGGGCCTGGCGTGCACATAATTTGGGCCTTTCGACTTTGCGTTGGGCAGTTTGAGAACTCGTGCGGGCAAGGAACTGACCATGTTGCTGACATCTGCCCAAATGCGCGCCATCGAGGAGGCGGCGATCGGCTCCGGCGCTGTCAGCGGGCAGCTGCTGATGGAGCGCGCCGGGGCGGCCGTGGTCGAGGCCGCGCTCGCCGCGCGGGCCGATCCCGCGCTGGGGGCCGCGCTGGTGCTGTGCGGCCCGGGCAACAACGGCGGCGACGGCTATGTGGTGGCGCGGCGGCTGCACGGGCGTGGCTGGCAGGTCACCGTTCTGGCGCTGGCGCCGCCCGGCCCGGCCTCCCCCGATGCCTGCGCCGCGCGCGCGGCGTGGGACGCGCTGGGGCCCACCGGCCCGCTCGACGCGGCCACCGTCGCCGCCGTGGGTCCTGTGGATCTGGTCGTCGATGCGGTGTTCGGCACCGGGCTCGGCCGCCCGCTCGATGCCGCGCTCTGCGCCGCGCTGGGGGAGGCCCGGAGCGCGCAGGTCGTCGCCGTCGATGCGCCGTCGGGCCTGTGCATGGACTCCGGGCGCGTGCTGACCGAGACCGGCCGGCTGCCGCTGCCGTCCGATCTGACGGTCAGCTTTCATGCCGCCAAGCTGGGGCACTTCCTCGCGGACGGGCCGGCGGCCTGCGGCGGGCTGGAGGTGGCCGACATCGGGCTTCCGCAGGAGGCGCCGCCGGAGGCCGTGCGCCTCGCTGCGCCCGACACGGCCCTCCTCGCCAAGATGCCGGGCGCGCACAAGTACCGGCATGGCCATGCCCTGGTGCTCGCCGGCGGCGTCGGCCGTGGCGGAGCGGGGCGGATGGCGGCCCGCGCCGCGCTGCGGATCGGCGCCGGACTGGTGACTCTCGCCGTTCCCCCGGCGGCGCTGCAGGAGAATGCCGCACGCCTCGACGCGGTGATGCTGCGGCCGGTGGCCGATGCCGCCGCGCTGGACCGGATCCTCGAGGATGCACGGTTCACGGCGCTATGCCTTGGCCCGGCGCTCGGCCTCGACGCGCGGGCCGGCGCGCTGGTCCGGGCCGCGCTGGCCTCCGGCCGCCACTGCCTGCTCGATGCCGACGCGCTGACGCTGATCGGCGGCGACGGCGATCTCTTCGGCGCGCTCCATGGCGGCTGTGTGCTGACACCGCACATGGGCGAGTTCGCCCGGCTGTTCCCGGATCTGGCTGAAGCGCTGGACGCTCGGCCCATCCGCGGCCCGGCGATG
>PUNI01000426.1 GCA_003551745.1 Paracoccaceae bacterium
AAATATGGGGTTGTGAAGTGTTATTCTGATGATACAGAGGTTCTTACTGATTGTGGGTGGAGGGGTTTTAAAGAGTTGATTGGTAACGAGAGAGTTGCTACTCTTAATTGCAGAAATGAATTAGAGTATCATCGTCCAAGCAGTTATTTTTCACATTATTATAATGGAAAGATGCTTGAGATAGATTCACCACGTGTTAATTTGTGTGTTACTCCTAATCATAGAATATTAACTCAGGACTTAACTAGCCTTTACTACAATGACAAGGGATTTGAGGTAATTGATGCCGATGAGTTAAAACTTAATAAGTGTTATATATTTAAGAGGGACTGTAATTGGGCAGGTAACGAGTGTGAGTATTTTACACTACCTGAATTATCTTCTAAGCATAAGAAAGGGTCTAAGAACCATAGCAGTAAATTAATAAATATGGATGCGTGGTTAAACTTTTTTGGTTGGTATATAAGTGAAGGTGGTCTTGGGGACGAATATAGAGTTTATATTACGCAGAAGGGTGATAAGAAAGAAATACTAGAAGCGGCCGAATCGATTGGATTTAAATGTGGAATCGTTGGAAAAAATGTTGTTATATATTCAAGACAATTACGTAATTATTTATCGAAGTTTGGAAAGTCCTATGAGAAGTTTATACCGAAGGAGTTAAAACAGCTGTCTTCACGCCAACTTAAGATATTATGGCAATCTTTGTGTAAAGGTGATGGAGAGAAGAGATATAATACATTTATTTCTTATTCAACATCTTCACCACAGCTTGCTCAAGATGTACAAGATATTGCTTTAAAAATTGGGTTAGCAGTAAATTTAGACACTTTAAAAACTACGCACAGAGATTCTTATAGATTAAGGTTTGCTAGTAAATTTAAGAATGGTAAAGCATATCCGCACCAGAGGAAGTGGATAGACTATGACGGCACTGTGTACTGTGTAGAAGTACCAAATTCTATAATTTTAGTAAGAAGGAAAGGTAGATCAGTGTGGTGTGGAAATTCTTATCAAAAATTATCAAAGTATGCAAAGGTCCAGAGCGTAGAGAACTTTCGTGGTGTTTATATTGTTCCTCTTGCACATAATTACCAAGATTTCCTTTGCGAGAAAGCTGACACGTTGGACTTGACAAATCGTAAAGATTTTGCTATAATAGTAGAAGAGTGGAAGAATAGGTGGTTTTTACCTAGGATAGAGAGGATTAGTTGATATACGTTATTTTAGGGCTGTTAGTTGTTGTTAGTTTTCTTTATGTTAGGGAACTTTTAAGAAAGGGAAAATTAATAAAAGAGTCAAGAGCAGATGCTGTTAAAAAGAGCAGGTCTACTATTGAAGGACAAGTATTAGAGCAGATCGTGGCATACTTACCTAACTGGAAGTATGCTCCATCAGACTGTAGATTTATTGGTTCACCGTTAGATTTGGTGGTGTTTGATGGTCTATCTACTGGCAAAGTAAAACAGGTAATATTTGTCGAGGTAAAATCAGGAAATAGTAAAGAAACTAGTAGACAAAGAAGCTTGAGAAAAATAATAAAAGAAGGAAAGGTTAGTTACGAATTATTCGAATGTACGCAAAGTTAACAAAATTTGAAGAAGAGTTAGTTAAGAAGGGAAGGGGGAATGATGCCCTTCATTCTATGATGTCTAGATTTAATAAGGGTGTTCAAGACTATGGTTTGTTAAGAGAATTAAAACAAAGAAGGTTTTATGTTAAGCCATCTGTTCTTCGATCTAAGAAGAAGCTTAATAAGAAGATTAAGACAAGGAGAGAGAATGCCTTACATCAAAAAAGAATACAGGAATATATTGAACAAGGATATAGGTTACCTAATAGGGACTCTGAGCCACGTAAGGAAAGAAGACGTTGATGGTATGGTAAACTATACCTTAACCAAGATACTCGACGGAGTGTATGGTTCTGGTGGATATGAAGTTTATAATAGGTTGATGGGTGTGTTGGAATGTGTTAAGCATGAATATTATAGACGCAAAATATCTGACTATGAAGATGAGAAGATAGCCGAAAACGGCGATATATATTAGGAGTAATTATGTACGAAATAAAGGGAGTGTTTTCTGAGAAGTTTCTGCCAGATGGTAATATTTTAAGAATGAAAGGAATATTTACTCAGAATCTCAACACAGAGGTTGGTGTGGTTAGATTTTTGCAAGAGCAAAGACCTTTTGCTGAGTTAACCATTACTGACTTGTCTGGTGAGGATAAGACAGAGTATTTCTTAAAGGAGGTAGAGAAGGCTGATGGAAAATCTAAAAGATAAGCACGGCAAAGATTTAAACAGACCTTTTGCACCAGACAAACGTCCTAGTAAAGAAGATTTACACAAAGTTCGTGTGGTGCCAAAAGGAACTGAGTATGAAGTTACAGAAGAAGACGGAAGAATAAAGGTCACCAAAAAAGTTGACGAAGAATGAGTATTAACATTAGTGCCATTCCTTGTGAACGTGGTGACAAGTGTGAGTCTTGTGAGCATAGGTTTAAATGTTGGACAAATCTAGAGCATAGGTATGTCTTTAATTGTGAATGGGACGTGACTGATAG
>PUNI01000379.1 GCA_003551745.1 Paracoccaceae bacterium
CATTGACACAAGGGGCGTGGGGGGATTCGTGAACATAGCCGGGCCTGGTTACGAGATTGTGACCTTGCCGCATCCAAACAAGTTGCTGCCATTTGACGTCATGCCTGAGCGCATCCTGGCAGCACTGAACGGGAAGAAGAAGCCAGTTCTAGAAGAGGATGAACCTATCACAGAAGGGAAGAGAAACCACACTCTGGCCAGCATCGCCGGAAGCATGAGGGCCAAAGGCTTGCTAGAGCCGGCCATTGAAGCAGCTCTCCTGGCAATCAACACGGAAAGCTGCGAGCCACCACTATCTGACCCTGAAGTGAAGAAGATTGCCCAGAGCATTGCCACTTATCCTACTAACAGTGGTATTAGTACTAGTTCTCTCTATTGTCCTGAGGATGGTGATTTAGCTACGGAAAGTCACAAGAAAGTCACAGAAAAAGTCACAAACCCGGAGCCGTTAGCTAGGAGGATTCGGGACTGGGTCACAAACACCAGTGGCTGGTTTGGCTACGATGAAATAGACAGAGAATTCGGGCTATCCCAACCTAACGAGAAGCACAATCGGTGGATGATAGTTAAGAGGCTCAGGGATGATGAACGAATCCTTGAATCACATCCCAGCAACAATAAGCTGTTACGCTACATACAGGTGGCCACTAGGCTAGTGGATTTCAAGGCCTGTGGTAATAGAACGCCACTGGCTATCAAGTATCCCTTCGGGATAGAGCGCTACTTCAGGACGTATCCCGGCAACCTGATTGTCCTTGCCGGTGCTGCCGATGCTGGGAAGACCGCCTTCTTGCTGAATTTAATCAAGATGAACATGGCTGACCTCTCTGTCTTCTACCAGACCTCGGAGATGGGGGCTGAGGAACTGGCAAGCCGCCTTGAATTGTTTGATGGGCTGGGCCTGGAGGACTGGAACTTTGTGGCTGAGGAGCGCTCCAGGGACTTCCATGATGTTATCCGGCCCGATTGTCTCAATGTCGTGGACTACCTGGAACTGGCCAATGACTTCTACATGGTGGCTGAGTACCTCAGGCAAATACACAGCAAGTTAGCGTCTGGGATAGCGGTGGTGGCATTGCAGAAGAAGAGAGGGGCTGAACTAGGTCGCGGTGGTGACTTCGGGCTGGAAAAGCCACGCCTGTATCTGAGCATGGATGCTGGCAAACTAACCATTGAGAAGGCGAAGAACTGGGCCGATGCAGGGACGAATCCCAGGGGGCTATCCCTCAGTTTCCAGGTGGTAAACGGATGCAACTTCATCGCCACCACTGACTGGCACAGGGAGACGGAATGAACACGCACAAGTGCTGCAAGTGTGGCAAGAAGGCAGTCGCTAAGGTGAACGACAAGGTTTGGCTATGTGCTGAGTGCGCCATGGATGCCACCATTACCAGCCTGAGCATGGGGCAGCCGGTGGTTCAAGCTCTGAAGGGTGAAGTCCAGTGTCTGATTGTGCCGACCGGGCCACAGCACAATAACAACTAAGGAGGTGAAGCATGACTGAGACTGTTGGCGAGTTTCCTTACATCTACGCCTGGGGCAATAACTCAAAGCGAGCCGCCTTGAAAGGCCGCCGGTGCGGGGTGTTGCACCGTATGGAACTCAACTCCGCTGTGGTCGAGTTCGAGAATGGGCAGCGTGAGGTCATTAGCCGTAATGCACTGAGAAAAGCGAAGTAGAGAGAAGGAGGTAATGTGACAGAGATTCCAGAAGCAATCTTCCACACCAAGCGCAGGGCAGACGGGCTTTGGGACATCCTCGTAGATGATTGCCCGTTCTGCCACAAGAAGCACGTCCACGGAGCAGGCCATGGCGAAACTCCGCACATGGGGCCGGCATATCGGCACAGCCATTGCTTAGGTCGCGGCGTGTACAGACTGAAGGAGGTAACCGATGAAGCTACTGATTATTGACGATAACGGGAATCTACATACAGAAGTCGGCGTCCATGTCGTGATGGTCATGCGCGACCCTCACACTATCCCGGCCTTGTCTGTGTATCCGCGAGGCGCCAACGTGGGCGCGTGGCACAGAACACACAGTGAAGTGCTGGCAGAGCGTGAAGATATGGCAAGGGAAAGAGAGCAATGACAGCTAGAACACAACAGGACAGGGACAGTAAGCGAAGGTCGTCACGGTGGATTCCCCCCTATCTCCGAGGCCGTATCCGACAACTGGCTGACAAGGGAATGACCACCAGAGATATTGCCAGCGAAGTGGGAGCTAACACAGAGGCTGTAAGAAGGTGCCTTGTTAGCTTTGTGCCCGAAAGTGATGAACGACGAATCCAGAGTGAATGAGTACCATAGGGGGGACTATAAGACCTGGGCCGCTCGCCACAGTAACCGTAGGTGTCAGCGGCGCGCAGGAAAGTTGAAAACTTCGCTGGACGCGCATGGAGGTTTTTAGACATGGGAAGACCGAGAAAAAGCATTGATAGACACAAACTGGAGGGCAGTCTGTACCAGCACACGTACTATCTGAAGCGTAAAGCGACAGAGGGGGAGCCGCATAGCGACCCTGAGTTGGTGAAGGAAGCGGAGATTCACGGGCAACTCTGGATATTC
>PUNI01000502.1 GCA_003551745.1 Paracoccaceae bacterium
TCCTTGATCGGGTTGTAGCCGCCGTTCATGTCGCCATAGATCGTGGCATAGCCCACCGCGATCTCCGACTTGTTGCCGGTGGTCAGAAGCATCTCGCCGAACTTGTTCGACAGCGCCATCAAGAGCGTGCCGCGGATGCGGGATTGCAGGTTCTCCTCGGTCACGTCGCGCGACCGGCCGGTAAACAGGGGGGCCAGTGCGCCCTCAAGCACAGTCACGGCGCCCTCGATCGGCACGGTATCGACATGCAGCCCCAGAAGCCCGGCCAGCTCCGCCGCATCCTCCAGGCTTTCCGGCGCGGTGAAGCGCGAGGGCAGCCTGACGGCGCGCACGTTCTCCGGCCCCAGCGCATCGGCGGCGATGGTGGCGACCAGCGCCGAGTCGATCCCGCCCGACAGCCCCAGCAGCACACGCCCGAAGCCCGACTTGCGCAGGTAGTCGCGCGTGCCCTCGACCATGGCGCGATAGTCCTGCTCCACCGGCGGCGGCAGCGGGGCGAGCGCGCCGTTCCGGGCCCGCCAGCCCTCTGCGGTCTCGGCGAAGTCCACATGCGCCACCGTCTCCTCGAAGGCCGGGAGCTGCAGCGCCAGGTGCCCGCCCGGGTTCAGCACGAAGGAGGCGCCGTCGAAGACCTGGTCGTCCTGCCCGCCGACCATGTTGAGATAGACCAGCGGCAGCCCGGTCTCGACCACCCGGGCCACCATGTGGCCCATGCGCACGTCGTGCCGGCCGCCGCTGTAGGGCGAGCCGTTGGGCACCACCAGGATCTCGGCGCCCGATTCCGCCAGCGCCTCGGCGACGTCGTCGTGCCAGGCATCCTCGCAGATCGGGGTACCGATCCGCACGCCGGCGATGTCGTAGGGCCCGCAGATCGGCCCGCGGGCATAGAGCCGGTGCTCGTCGAACACCGCCTCGTTGGGCAGGTGATGCTTCAGGATCGCCGCCCGGAGCCGGCCACCCTGCAGCACTGCCACCGCGTTGTAGACAAGCCCGCCCTGCTCCAGCGGCAGCCCGATGGCCAGCGCCGGCCCGTCGGCGCAGGCGGCGGCCAGCCGGTCGAGCTCGGCCCGCGCGGCGGCGCGGAAGGCGGGCTTCAGCACCAGATCCTGCGGCTGGTAGCCGACCAGGAACATCTCCGGCAGCAGCACCATCGCCGATCCCGCCGCCTTCGCCTCGGCCCAGGCGGCGCGGGCCTTGCCCGCATTGCCGGCCAGATCGCCCACGGTGGGGTTCAGCTGCGCCAGCGTCAGGCGGAAGCTGCGGGTCATCGGCGGCTCGTGGCGACGATGTCGGAAGGCATGGGGCGGGCGGGCTCCGGCGCGGTTTCCGTTTGCATAGCAGACTGGCGGGCAAGTGAAAGCGGCGGCCGGCGAAAGCCTTGCGTGGCCCGGGAGCTTCACCTAGGCTTTCGCCTCATACGGGCAATGCGGCCGTTTCGCGGGCCCGACCGGACAATTCACGGGAGGCGCTGGTGGCGCGAAATCGCTTCTGGATCAAAAGCCTGCGGGTAAGTTCAGCGCTCACGCCGGCCCATTCTCTGGCCCATGCTCTGGCCCTCGTCCTGGCGCTCGGCCTCGGCACCGCCGCACAGGCGCAGGACGACGGGGTGCAGGTACGCCAGTTCGACAACGGCGGCATCTATGAAGGCACCTTCCGCGACGGTCGCCAGCACGGCCAGGGCACCTACCGGCTGCCCAACGGCTTCGAATACACCGGCGAATGGGTCGAGGGCGAGATCACCGGCGAGGGCGTGGCCCGCTATCCCAACGGCTCGGTCTACGAGGGGATGTTCCTGCGCGGCCGCCCCCATGGCCAGGGCCGCATGACCTTTGCCGACGGCGGCGTCTACGAGGGCGACTGGGAAGACGGCGAGATGACCGGTCAGGGCCGCGTGCGCTATGCCTCCGGGGTCACCTATGAGGGCGGGTTCCTGGCCGGACAGCGTCACGGCGACGGCGTGATGGAGAGCCCCGGCGGCTATCGCTACGAGGGCGGCTGGGTCGAGGGCGAGAAGCAGGGCGAGGCCACCGTCACCTATGCCGACGGCTCTGTCTACGAGGGCATGATCGACGGCGGCGAACGGGCCGGCGAGGGCCGGCTGACGCTGGCCTCGGGCGCGGTGTTCGAGGGCAGCTGGGTGGACGGGCGCCTCGAGGGCCCCGGCCGGCTGGAGTTCGCCAACGGCGACGTGTTCGAGGGCAGCTTCTCCGCCGGGCTGCGCAGCGGCGAGGGCCGGGTCGTGCATGCCGACGGCTCGGTCTACGAGGGCGATTTCGCCGACGACCTGCGCCACGGGCAGGGCCGCTTCACCAGCGCCGAGGGCTTCGCCTACACCGGCAGCTGGGTCGCCGGCCGCATCGAGGGCGACGGCGAGGCCACCTATGCCGACGGCTCGGTGTTCACCGGCCAGTTCCGCGACGGGCTGCCCGACGGCACCGGGCGCATGGTGTTCGCCGACGGCACGGTCTTCGAGGGCAGCTGGGCGGGCGGCGTGATCGAGGGCGAGGGGACCGCCCGCTTCGCCTCGGGCGTCGTCTACGAGGGCGGCTTCGAGAACGGTCAGA
>PUNI01000568.1 GCA_003551745.1 Paracoccaceae bacterium
GCTCGGCACCGCAACCGAGCAGGTTCTGACCGAGCTTCTCGCGCTCAACGAGGCTTTCGAGGAACGCACGGCCCCGCTCGACCCCGCCCGGCTCGGTGCGCTGCTGGCCCGGGCGAGTTTCGCCGAGGGCCGGCTGGCGCAGGATGGCGCGCTCGCCGGTTTCCTGTTCGGCTTCGACCAGGACGCCGAGCACGACAGCCCGAATTTCCGCTGGTTCAAGGCGCGCGTGCCGCGCTTTGCCTATGTCGACAGGGTGATCGTGGCACCCTGGGCCCAGGGTCGGGGCGTGGCCCGGGCGCTCTATGCCGATTATGCGGCCCATGCCCGGGCGCGCGGCATCGACCGGCTTGTCTGCGAGGTCAACCGGGTGCCGCCGAACCCGGAGTCCGACGCCTTCCATGCGGCTCTCGGCTTCACCGAGCTTGCCCAGGGCGTGCCGCTGCCCGGCCGGATGGTGCGTTATCTCGAACTGCGGCTGGTGCCGGAGCCGGGCCATTGATTTCCGCCCGCGCCTCGCGCACACCCGCCGGGACGCAGGGCAGGGGGCGTGCATGAGCCGGATCGAGACCACCTTCGCGCGGCTGAAGGCCGACGGGCGCAAGGCCTTCGTGGCCTATATCATGGCTGGCGATCCCGACATGGAGACCTCGTTTCGGGTGATGCGCGGCCTGCCGGGTGCGGGGGTCGACGTGATCGAGCTGGGCATGCCCTTCACCGATCCCATGGCCGACGGCCCGACGATCCAGATGGCCGGCCAGCGCGCGCTCGCAGGCGGGCAGACGCTGGAGAAGACGCTGGAGATGGTGCGCCGGTTCCGCGCCGGAGACGCCGAGACGCCGATCGTGCTGATGGGCTATTACAATCCGATCTACAACCGGGGTGTCGAGCGCTTCCTCGCCGATGCGGTCGCGGCCGGCATCGACGGGCTTATCGTGGTGGACCTGCCTCCCGAGGAGGACGCCGAGCTTTGCCTGCCGGCGCGCGCGCAGGGTATCAACTTCATCCGGCTCGCCACCCCCACCACCGATGACGCCCGTCTGCCGGCCGTCGTGCGCAACACCTCCGGCTTCGTCTACTATGTCTCGATCACCGGGATCACGGGCGCGGCCGCGGCGCAGGCCGAAGCGGTGGCGCCCGACGTTGCGCGCATCCGCGCCGCCTCGGGCCTGCCCGTCGTCGTGGGGTTCGGCATCACCAGCCCCGAAGCGGCCGCCGAGATCGCGGCGGTGGCCGATGGTTGCGTCGTGGGATCGGCCATCGTCAAGCTGATCGGCGATGGCCGGCCCGTCGACGAGGTGCTGGCCCGGGTCGCGGACCTGGCCGCAGGCGCCCACCGGGCCTGATCTGCCACCGCCCGGCCTTGGGGGGCGGGGGGTGGCGGACGCGGCGTTCCGGCGCAGCGATTGCGCAGCGCAGAGGGGCTTGCTACGGCAGGGGGCTTGCCGGGGGAGGGACCGCGTCGATGCCTGTGATCACCTGTATCGAGGATCTCCACCGGATCTACCGGCGTCGCGCACCCCGGATGTTCTACGACTACTGCCAGTCGGGCAGCTGGACCGAGCAGACCTTCCGCGACAACGTCACCGACTTTGCTCACATCCGGCTGCGACAGCGCGTGGCCGTCGACATGTCCGACCGCAACGTCGCCACGACGATGGCGGGGCAGGAGGTGGCGATGCCGGTGGCGCTGGCGCCGGTGGGACTGACCGGCATGCAGAACGCCGACGGCGAGATCAAGGCGGCCCGCGCGGCCGAGGCCTTCGGCGTGCCCTTCACGCTCTCCACCATGTCGATCTGCTCGATCGAGGATGTGGCGGCCCACACGACCAAGCCTTTCTGGTTCCAGCTCTACGTGATGCAGGACGAGGACTACGTGGCCCGACTTCTGCAGCGGGCGAAGGACGCCGGCGTCGAGACGCTGGTGCTCACGCTCGATCTGCAGGTTCTGGGACAGCGCCACCGTGACCTGAAGAACGGGCTCTCCGCGCCCCCAAAGCTCACGATCCCGACCCTGCTGGATCTCTCCACCAAATGGGGCTGGGGGCTCGAGATGCTGGGCACGAAGCGGCGCAGTTTCGGCAACATCGTCGGCCATGCGAAGGGGGTCAGTGACACCTCCTCGCTCGGCTCCTGGATCGCCGAGCAGTTCGACCTGAAGCTCGACTGGGCCAAGGTCGCCAAGCTGCGCGACCTCTGGGGGCGCAAGTTGATCCTGAAGGGCATCCTCGATGTCGAGGATGCCCGAAAGGCGGTCGAGATCGGCGCCGACGCGATCGTGGTGTCGAACCACGGCGGACGGCAGCTCGACGGCGCGGTTTCGTCGATCCGGATGCTGCCGTCGATCCTGGATGCGGTGGGCGGGCAGACCGAAGTGTGGATGGACGGCGGCATCCGGTCGGGGCAGGACGTGCTGAAGGCGCTGGCGCTGGGGGCGAGGGGCACGATGATCGGCCGTGCCTTCGTCTACGGCTTGGGGGCCATGGGCGAGAAGGGCGTGGCCGCGGCGCTGGAGGTGATCCGCAAGGAGCTCGACACCACGATGGCGCTGGTGGGCGAGCGCGA
>PUNI01000527.1 GCA_003551745.1 Paracoccaceae bacterium
CCGCTCCGGCAATCGCTGGCAATGTAACCGGGGATTTCAGCTGTCGGAGGGAGGCCGATGTATCCTGAGACGCTGAGGGCGCTGCCGCCGGGCCGGTGCGGGGTGGGCCGATGCTGATCCGAGTGGGGTGCCGGCTGCAGCTCGACCTGCCACAGCCGACGCCGCTGGTCGCGATGCTCAGCGTCCATCACAGCCGATACGGCGATCTGGTGCGGGCAGACGACCTGAGGACATCCCCCGGCGTGCCCTTCGCCGGCTACCGCGACGGGTTCGGCAACTGGTGCACGCGGCTGGTCGCCCCGGCGGGCGTCTTCGTGCTGTCCACCGATGGCGTGTTCCGCGACACCGGGCAGCCCGATCCGGTGGCGCCGGCCGCGCCGCAGCATGCGGTGCAGGACCTGCCCGACGAGACGCTCGTCTATCTGCTGGGCAGCCGCTATTGCGACACCGATCTTCTGTCGGACGAGGCCTGGCGCCGCTTCGGCCAGACCGCGCCAGGATGGGCGCGCGTCCAGGCCGTCTGCGATTTCGTCCACGGCCATCTGAGCTTCGGCTACCACCATGCCCGGCCCACGCGGACCGCGGCGCAGGCCTTGGCCGAGGGTGCCGGCGTCTGCCGCGACTTTGCGCATCTTGCCATCGCCTTTTGCCGCTGCCTCAACATCCCCGCGCGCTACTGCACCGGATACATCAGCGACATCGGCGAGCCCCCGCCCTATGAGCCGATGGATTTCGCCGCCTGGATGGAGGTGTATCTGGACGGCCGGTGGTGGGTGTTCGACCCGCGCAACAACACGCCGCGCATCGGCCGGATCCTCGTCGCGCGCGGCCGGGACGCCGCCGATGTGCCGCTGACCCAGACCTTCGGACTGCATGAGATGACAGGCTTCGAGGTGTGGACGGAACAGGCAGACGCGGACGCGCCGGCGCCCGAGGATGGCAATTGAGCGCCGGCACCCCATCTGTGTAGCAGGCCGGGTGCCCCTTCGACCCTCCCGATCCCCTCGTCGACGCCCCGGAGACACCGATCCCTCGCCCGAGCGCCATCGCGCGGCCGATCCGACGCCAGGAGCGCCCAGGATGACCGACCCCGATGCCGAGTATCGCCCGCTGACACCCGCCCGCGGTGACGTCCCCGCTGACCGGTCGTGCCTGCGCTGCGCGGCGACCTTCTGGAGCGAGGGGTTCGGCGAGCGCATCTGCAAGCGCTGCAAGGGGCAGGCGTCGTGGAAATCGGCGCTTCCGCCGGCGGCTGGCGGCGGCCGCCGATCCTCCCGCTAGGGGCGTGCGGCCATGCCGGTGCTGACCGTCACCCACCGCACCGAATACCGCTATGCGACGCTCGTGGCGCCGGGGCCGCACCGCCTGATGCTGCGCCCGCGCGAGACGCCCGAATTGCGCCTGCTGTCCTTCGACCTGCTGGTCCGGCCCGAAGCGGCCGTGACATGGGCCCATGACGTGTCCGGCAATTCCGTCGCGACGGCCGGCTTTTCGGGCCTGACCGACCGCCTGATGATCGAGAGCCGGATGACCGTCGATCTGGTCGCCCCGGCCTGGCCGGTGTTCGACATCGCGGCCTCGGCGCAGCACTACCCGTTCCGCTATTCCGACGAGGACTGGATCGACCTTGGCGCGCTGGCGCGGCCGCAGTATGTCGATGTGGCCGGGCGGCTATCGGGCTGGGTCGAAGGCTTCGTGATGGCGCGCCCGACCGACACGCTGTCGCTGCTCAGGGATGTGGCAAACGGCGTGTCCGGGCAGATCAACTACCAGAGCCGCGAGGTCGAGGGCACGCAGGGGCCGCTGGAGACACTGGACCGCGGCTGGGGGTCGTGCCGCGACATCGCCGTGCTGTTCGCCGAGGCCGCCCGGACGCTCGGTTTCGGCGCCCGGATCGTCTCGGGCTATCTCCATGTCGCCGCGAACGACATCATCGGCTGGACCGACGCGGGCTCCACCCATGCCTGGGTCGAGGTCTTCGTGCCCGGCGCCGGCTGGATCGCCTTCGATCCCACGAACCGGGCGATGGGACCCGCAAACCTGATCCCCGTGGCCGCCGCCCGCCACATCAGCCAGGTCGCGCCCGTCACGGGCAGCTTCCACGGGCGGTCCGGCGACCTGCTGGGAATGAGCGTCGAGGTCGCCGTGGCGCCGGCCTGAACGGGGCGCGGCAGAGCATTCTTCGGGCGTGCGCGACGGGGCTTGCCCGGTTTATTTCACCCGACGCATTGCAAAGCCGCCAGCCAAGGGGCATGTGCAGTCGGGCAAGGCATCTTCATTCGACTTTCTGTCTCCTGACGGCTTCAGTTGCGATTCTGACGAGACTGAGCCGGGCCATCGCGATCCTGCGGATGGCAGAAAAAAAGGAGACATCACGATGGCCAATGGCACCGTGAAATGGTTCAACGCCACCAAAGGTTTCGGCTTCATCGCGCCCGCGCAGGGCTCGAAGGACGTGTTCGTCCACATCAGCGCGCTGGAGCGCGCCGGCATCCGCCAGCTCGATGACGGCCAGGCCGTGACCTTCGATCTCGAGCAGGATCGCAACGGCCGCG
>PUNI01000473.1 GCA_003551745.1 Paracoccaceae bacterium
GTTTCGGGCACCAACGACAAGGCGGGGGCGATGTGGAATATGATCCGCTGGGTCTCACCGCGCGCGATTAAAGAAAACCTTGTTCCTCCAAAGGATTATCGCTACCCGCACCTAGATGAGGCTTAGGGTTTGTCCTTTAAGGACATTAAGATAAAAATATTGAAGCCAACTGCCGGCTTCGAAGAAAGTTCCTTGCCGGAGCCTCTTGACCGGTTGTTAACAAACGCTTTTTGAAGCCGGCTTTTCAAGCATACTTTTAAGGAGGTGTTCTATAGTAACAGGCGGAAACAGCTCGAGGGAAAGTGACTAAAACGAGAGTGACTGAGAACAATACTGATAAAGGAGTGTTAAGACATGAACCCATTAATATTCCTTGGTGGCGGTTATTTAATTCTCTTGATCGGTCACCATGTATTAAAGACACCTACCCAGAGCCTGCATCCACCTGATCCCGACCGGGAAACACCGGCCCTGGCTTACCGGGATGATGTGGACTATGTGCCAAGCGACCGGGCCGTTGCCCTGGGCCATTACTACATGTCTATTGCCGGCCTTTCGCCCGTGCTTTCGGCTATTGCCGGGATGCAGTGGGGCTGGCTGCCGGTATTGATTTGGATGCTGGTTGGTGTGCACTGGCTGGGTGGCTTTACGGAGTACATGCACATTCTTATCTCCATGCGCCACAAGGCCAAGAACCTCGGCTCGGTAGTGGTTGAAAAGGTAGGAACGGCTACGGGCACTTACTTAAACCTGATTCTAATTTTCTTCTGTATCCTGGTTTACGCTATTTTTGCCTTTACTATTTCTACCACCCTGGAAGCGACCCCGACGGCGGTTATTCCAACCCTGTCCCTGATACCCCTGGCCATGGTCTTTGGTTACCTGCGCTATATTAAAGGAGCCAACCTGGCTTTAACCTCAATTGTTTTTGTTGTATTATGGGCTATTTTTATTACCATTGGTCAGTACGTGCCGGTTCCCTGGGCCTGGGAATACTGGCTAATCGCTTTTGTCGGTTATACTTTCTTTGCCACCGGGCTGCCGGTCTGGTCGCTTTTACAGCCGCGGGATTTTCTGAATACGGCGATCCTGATTATCGGCCTCGTGGTCGGAACCATTGCCCTGATCGTGGGTATGCCTTCCTTTGAAATGCCCGCTTTCTATGCATGGGACAGCCCGGCCGGATGGCTTTACCCCGGCATCTTCATCATGGTTACCTGCGGGGCGGTGGCGGCCACCCACGCCCTGATTTCCATGGGCACCACCTCCAAGCAGGTCCAGAGTGAAGGGGACACCTACTGGATCGCCTCTATCGGGACCAAGGGAGAAACCGTGATCGCCCTGATGGCGATCTGCCTGATAGCCACTTATTACGGCTACGATCAATTCGTTGCAGAAGTGGTTCCTGACCCGGGCCCTGCTTTTACAGGGGCCTATGCGCATGCGGTGCAGTTTATCGGCCTGCCTCCACTCATCGGAGCTACCTTTGGAGCGCTGATCCTGTCTGCTTTTGTAATGACGACCATGGACTCTTATGCCCGGGCCGGCCGTTACCTGCTCCAGGAGATGGCCGAAGAATTTCCCGGTTTAAAAACACTGCAGGTCCACCGGGTCTGGCCCTCCACCTTTGCCATAGCCTTCATCGGCTGGTTCATTGCAACTTATACAGACTTTACCGCAATGTGGGCCGGTTACGTGGCCATGAACCTGTTTGTCATCGTTTATTCCTACATGATGATCACGCTTTACACTGCCGAGCAGGAAAAGCCCATTGACGGGAAATTCATCTTCTGGATTGCGATACCGGGCGGATTTATGACGATAACCACCGTTGTTGCTTTAATCTACTACCTCTATCGTTATGTAATTGATGCCCAGTGGTATGGCCTGGTCATTCTTTCGCTCTGCCTGATCCTGCTGATCCTGTCCTTTATCCAGTTTGTGCCGAAGCTGCTTAACTGGAAAAACCTGCCTGAAGAAGCCAGGAAAAGGGAGGTAAGCTGATCAGGAGGAGCAAAAAGAGCCATCCGCTGGAACCGGTTGGCCGATGAAGCAGAAACAAATACAGGTTAAGGCATAACCGGGTAAACCTTTATGGCCATAAATTTTTGGCATAATTTGTCCGGCATTGCCCAAAGGTTAGAAGAAAAACAGGGGCAGTTTTACGGCACGGGTGGCGGGAATTGATTATGACTCATTTCCATTAGCCCCGGCCTTGCTGCCCCTGTAATATTGGGGACGGTTCTCTTTATTCCAGGGAGAGACATGATAAATCTCTTTGCCCAGGAGTTCAAATTTCTGTTCTGATGCAATTAAAGAATTGTCATTAAAAGGGAGAGGTGATATGATGCTGTTTTTATCGGAGAGCGATATCAAGGCGGCCATTGACATGAAAGGGACCATTGATGCCCTGGAGACGGCCTTCCGGGTCCATTCAGAAGGCAAAACCAAAACCCCTGTCCGGACCCACCTAGATCTGGATACGGTTAACGGGATCGGATTGTTTATGCCCAGCTGGGTGGAGCCGATCAAAGCCATGGGTATTAA
>PUNI01000566.1 GCA_003551745.1 Paracoccaceae bacterium
GCGGGCGGATGTGTTGGCGGGGGCGGTGCTGGCCGCGCCAGCCCCGTCGGCCGTCACTCGAAGGTCGGGAAGTCCTCGCCGAACCAGCGGGTGATCATCTCGTTCAACCGGCCGTCTTCCTTGAGCTGGGTGATGATGCCGTCGAAGGTCTCGCGCAGCTCGACGTCGGACTGACGCACGCCCATGCCGACGCCGCCGCCGATGTAGACATCCTCGCCCACGAAGATCAGCTCGCCCCCGGATTCCGCGACATAGGGTTCCAGGAACGCCTTGTCGGCCAGCACCGCGTCGGCCTCGCCCGCGCGCACGGCCGCGATGGTTTCGTCGGGGGTGGGGAACTCGATCAGGTCGGCCTCGCCCTCGGCCACGAAACCGGCCTGGACCGTGTTCGACTGCGTCGCGACCACGCCGGTGATGACCGACTCGTCGGCGCCGGCCAGCGCCATGTAGGCCGAGGGATCAGGCGGCAGGTAGTTCTGGGTGAAGGAGATCACCTGGCTGCGGGCCTCGGTGATGCTCATCCCGGCCATGATGGTGTCGTAGTTGCCGGCGACGAGGTTCGGGATGATCGTGTCCCAGTCGTTGATCACCCATTCACAGGTCAGCTCGGCCATCTCGCACATCAGATCGCCCAGTTCGCGCTCGAAGCCGTCGAGTTCGTTGTCGTCATTGATGAAGTTGTAGGGCGGGTAGGCGCCTTCCGAACCCATGCGGACAACGTCCTGGGCCTGTGCGGCCCCGGCGACGAGCGCCAGCAGGGCGGCGGTGAGGGTCAGTTTCTTCATGGTTCTCTCCCTGTGGTTGGGGTGGGTCAGGGCGCCTCGGCGACCCTGAGGAACTGCTTCAGCCTTGCGGTGGCCGGCGCGCCGAAGAGGGCATCCGGCGGGCCCTCCTCCTCGATCCGGCCCTGATGCAGGAACACGACATGGTCAGACACATCCGCGGCCAGATGCATGTCGTGGGTCACGAGGATCATCGTGCGGCCTTCCTCGGCCAGCGCCTTGATGACCTTGACGACCTCCTGCTCAAGCTCGGGGTCGAGCGCCGAGGTCGGCTCGTCGAACAGGAGCGCGCGCGGCTCCATGCAGAGCGCCCGCGCGATGGCGGCCCGCTGCTGCTGGCCGCCGGACATCTGCGCCGGGTAGACATCGGCCTTGTCGCCGATGCCCACCTTGTCGAGCAGGTCGCGCGCCCGTGCCTCCACCTCCGCGCGCGGCTGGCGCAGCACGGTGAGCGGGGCCTCCATGACGTTCTGCAGGATCGTCATGTGGGCCCAGAGGTTGAACTGCTGGAAAACCATGGAGAGATTTGCGCGGATGCGGATGACCTGAGCCTTGTCGGCCGGTTGGCGGTAATGCCCCTCGCCGCGCCAGGCGACCGGTTCGCCCTCGAAGCGGATCTCGCCACGCTGGCTGTCCTCCAGCAGGTTGCAGCAACGCAGAAGGGTGGACTTGCCCGATCCCGAAGAACCGATCAGCGAGATCACATGGCCGCGGGGCGCCTGAAGATCGACACCCCGGAGCACCTCCAGCGCGCCATAGCTCTTGTGCAGGTCGCGGATCTCGATGACGGGAGCGGTATCCGGGGTTTCTGTCAATGGGCAGACGCGCTTCGCAGAGAGGGCCAAGGGGGTGTTCACGGCGGCCGGCGACCGGCCTGCCTCACTACGACGCAAAAGCGCCAAGATTGCAACGCAAGATGACACGTGGTGGCGCCGACGGAGCGCCGCCGCTCAGGGCGCAGGCGGCAGCGGCAGGGCGAGATAGGCCCCGGCGTGCACGTCTGTGATGCCCCTCAACGAGAGCGTGTCGCGATCCTCCCCGGGCAGGCGGGCGACGGCGTCGCGGCAGGCCGCGAGGATTGCGGTGCGGTCGGCACCGGCGGCGGCGATCAGCGGCAGGCCCGGCGTGGGCGCTGTCGCGGCGAGCACGCGCAGCCGGTCCGTCAGGGCCGCGTCGTGGCGGCGCATCAGTGCCCAGCTCACGGCATCGATGCCCGCGATGTCCGCACGCCCCTCGACGACGGCCCGCACCGAGGCGGCGTGGCTGCCCGTCGGCCCGACCGGGCGCAGGCGCACCCCCTGCGCGGCCGCATGCGCGGCAGGCGCCGCCCATCCTGACTGGGAGAGCGCCTCGTTGTAGGCGAGTCGCGCGCCCGCATGGGCGGCGAGGGTGCCGCGGGCGTCCTCGGCCCGAACGACCAGCACCGAGCGATAGTAGCCGGGCGGGCAGCCCGCGACACCGTGATCGGGCGTGCCGATCAGGGCGACGTGGCGATGCAGACGCGCGCGGTAGGGAAGCCCGCAGGTCTGGGCCAGCACGAGATCGCCGGCCGTCCAGAGCGCCCAGAGATCGGGGCCACGGTGCAACCGTTCGGGTGCGGCAACTCCCCTCGCGCGCAGGGCGTCGCGGATCAAGGCCCAGAGACGGTCGAGCGACGCCGCCGTCTCGGGCCGGTCATACATGGGCAGGCCGGCGATCACCGCGGGGTGGAGGGCGTGGCGACGCGGCGAAGGCTGCGGGTCACGACGCGAGCCGGGCCTCGAC
>PUNI01000582.1 GCA_003551745.1 Paracoccaceae bacterium
AAGATCCTCAGCTTCCACATCATCAGCCAGATCGGCTACATGACACTGGGGCTGGCGCTCTACACGCCGCTGGCGCTGATGGGGGGCGTGTTCTACCTTGTTCACCACATCATCGTGAAAGCCAACCTCTTTCTGGTCTCGGGTGTGGCCAACAAGCTCGCCGGCGGCACCGACCTCAACCGCATCGGCGGGCTCTACAAGTCCTCGCCGGTGCTGGCGGCGCTCTTCATCGTGCCGGCGTTTTCGCTGGCGGGCTTTCCGCCGCTGTCGGGCTTCTGGGCCAAATACCTGATCGTTAAGGCCTCCATCGAGCTCGAGGCCTGGGTGATCGCCTTCGTGGCACTGTTCGTGGGCTTGCTCACCATCTTCTCGATGACCAAGATCTGGGGCATGGCCTTCTGGAAGCCCCACCCCGACGGCATCGACCCCACCCCCGACCGGGCGCCGTCGGGGGTCCGCATCCCGATGATGATCCCCATCGCCGGGCTCGCGGCGATGACCGTGGTGATCGGCCTCTTCCCCGAGCCCTTCGTGCAGTTTGCCGAGGTGTCGGCGATGCAGCTCCTCGATCCGACCGCCTATGTCGAGGCGGTGCTGGGCGTGCGCGAGGCGGCGCTGCAGCCACTGGAGGTGCTGGAGTGAACGCCTTCGTCTACAACCTCGTCCTCGCCTTCTGCTGGGCGGCGGTCACCGGCGACTTCTCGTTGGGCTCGCTCGTGCTGGGCGCGGTGCTCGGCTTCTTCGCGCTCTGGATCGCGCAGCCGCTGATCGGGGTGGAGCAGTTCTATTTCCTGCGCGTCTGGCGGGTGACGCGGCTGGCGCTGTTCTTCCTTTGGGAGTTGCTGCTGTCGTCGATCAAGGTGGCATGGGACGTGATCCGGCCACACCCGCGCAACAACCCCAAGATCATCAGCGTGCCGCTCGACGTGAAGAGCGATCTGGAGATCCTCTTGCTGACCAACCTGATCTCGCTGACCCCGGGCACGCTCAGCGTCGATGTCACCCAGGATCGCTCCACGCTCGTGGTGCACGCGATGTTCGCCGACGATCCGGAGGCGGAAGTGTCGAACCTCAAGGCCGGGATGGAGCGGATGGTGCTGGAGGCGTTTCACCCATGAGCCCCGAGAGCTTCCTCGCCGCCTGCGTGGCCATCGGCTTCGTCATGGTTATGGCGGCGCTGGCCATCGGCTTCGTGCGGCTCGCCAAGGGACCCAGCCTCGCCGACCGGGTCGTGGCGCTCGACATGATGACGATCACCATCATCGTCTTCTGCGGCATCTACGCGATCTTCACCGGCGATCCGTCCTTCCTCGACGTCGCGATCGTGCTGGCGCTCATCGGCTTTCTGGCCACGGTGGCGCTCGCCCGCTATGCCGAGCGGCGCCACGAGCGCCAGAACGGGGAGGACGGCGATGCTTGAGATCCTCGCCGGGCTTCTGGTGCTCGCCGGCGCCGGCTTCACGCTGATCGCGGCCATCGGCATCGTGCGCCTGCCCGACCTGCTGACCCGGATGCACGCCTCCACCAAGGCTGGCACGCTCGGCTCGATCCTGGTTCTCGCGGCGCTGGCGGTGGTGTTCGGCGACGGGCCGGTGGTGGCCAAGACGGTCGCCACGGTGCTGTTCCTTCTGCTCACCGCGCCGATCGCGGCGCACATGATCGGCCGGGCCCATGTCCGCACCGAGGCCGACAGCGTCAGCCGCGCGGCCCGCGCCGCCGGGGCGGCCTCGCCGGCCCTGGAAGCCGAAACCGAAGGCCCACCGCCACGGGACGAGTGAGCCCGCCCGCTCAGCTCCGGCGGAAGCTCGCATACTGCGGCACCCGCCCCGCCCGCAGCGCCTTCTGCTCATAGCGGGTCGAGGGCCAGCCCGGCCAGGCCGCCGGCCCCGGCCCGAAGACCGGCGCGAAGCCGGCCCGGGGCACCTCCTCCAGCGTCTGGCGCATATAGTCGTGAATGTCGGTCGCCACGCGCAGCTCGGCACCGGGCGCCATGATCCGCGCCAGCGGCTCCAGATGCTCCGGGGTCACGAAGCGGCGGCGGTGATGCCGCGCTTTCGGCCAGGGGTCGGGATAGAGCAGGAAGGCGCGCTCCAGACAGCCCGCCGGCAGCACCTCCATCAGGTCGCGCACATCGCCCGCGTGCAGCCGGATGTTCCCCACCCCCGCCGCGCGGATCCTGCCCAGGGCCATGGCGACGCCGTTGACGAAGATCTCCACCCCCAGCAGGCCCACCCCGGGATGCGCGGCGGCCTGATGCACCATGTGCTCGCCGCCGCCGAAGCCGATCTCCAGCCACAGCGGGCGGCCGTCGTCGTAGAGTTGCCTCGGATCAAGCGGCCGGCGCGCGGGGTTCGCGTCAGGCGCCACGCCGGGGATCGCCAGCCGCGGCAGATCCTCGGCCAGCCAGAGCCGCTGGTTCGGCTTCAGCGCCTTGCCGTGGCGGCGGCCGTAGAAATTGCGCTTCGGGCCCGACATCGCCGCGCCGCTAGCCCGGCCGGGCGCGCCGGTCAAGCCTGCGCCCCGGGGGCGGTGCGGGGTGGGTGGG
>PUNI01000014.1 GCA_003551745.1 Paracoccaceae bacterium
CCCGGGCCAGCCCCCGGGCGAGCCGCTCCGGCGGATGCTGCGGCAGCGCCAGCAGGGCAACCAGCGCCGCCCAGCCGGCCCCGAAGGCGAGGTGGCAGCAATGAAGCGCCACCGCGCCGGTGCCGCCCTGTGCGGCACCTGCATGGCCCGCGAGGGCGCCGACGAGGATCACGCCGGCGACCGAGCCGGTCCCTGCCGCCAGCCAGCCGCGCCCGCCCCGCAGCCCCGCCAGATGCGCCGCGAGGGCGGCAGCCGCCATCAGGCCGAGCCCGGCGAGGATCAGCCGCAGCTGCCCCGCCCGCGTCTCGACCCCGAGGCGCAGGGCGAGGGGGACCGGGTCCGCGCCGATCCGTGCCGCGATCGATGCCGCGGTGGCGAGGAGCGCGACGGCGACACCCGCCAGCACGCATGTCGCCCCGAGGCCAAGTGCCACCGTCACACCGCCCCGCGACCAGCCGGAACCGGGCCAGAGCCTTGCGCCGAGCGCCACGGCGAGCGCGACGAGCCCTGCGGTCTGCAGAAGGCTGCCGAGCGTGGCGGCGGGAATCGGTTCAGTCTCCTGCCACGGTGAAGGTCAGCGTGCCCTCGGTGACATGGCCGTCGGAGGCCATGACCGCCCAGTCGAGCGCATAGGCGCCGGGCGGCAGCGTCTCGGGCACGGTCAGCTCCACGCTCTGGGCGCCTGCCCCGGCGACCGCCGACAGATCCTGCGCCTCGCCGTCGGCCGGGCGCAAGGTGAAGGAGGAGAATTCGAGTTCGAGGGCGTCGTCGAAGGCGAGGGTGATGATCTCGGGCGCCGCATCGACCGTCTCGCCGTCGGCGGGCGCGGCGCCCACCAGATGCGCATGTGCGAGCAGCGCGCCGGGCGCAAGGGCGCCCATCGCCAGTGCCGCGGCCGCCGCTCGGAACCGTCGGGTCTTCGCCATGATGTCTCTCCCTGAAGTTGCAAGGCCCGGGTCCGGGCCTCCAGCAGTGGGAAGGTAACAGAGTAACGCCGCACGCCAAAGGGTCCATGGCTGCGGCATCCTTGACTTGCCCCGACCGATGGGCAATCTCGGGCTCGCGCAGACGGGGCCCGCCGGGCCGCAGCAGGAAGGATCCGCCGATGACCCGAACCGAGACGCTCGCCCAGGCCCTGCCCGGAACCGACGGTCTGGGCGCAAAGCTTGCGATGGTGGTGCTGGGCTCGCTGCTGGTGGCGGCCTCGGCGCAGGTCAGCGTGCCGATGTGGCCGGTGCCGATGACGCTGCAGACGCTGGCGATCTCGGTGATCGGGCTCACCTTCGGCGCGCGCCTCGCGGCGGCGACGCTGGCGCTCTATCTCTTTCAGGCCACGATGGGTCTGCCGTTCTTTGCGGGTGGAGGAGCCGGTTTGCCGCATCTGCTGGGGCCGACCGGCGGCTTCCTGGTGGGCTTCGTCGCGATGGCCTGGCTGACCGGCTGGCTGGCCGAGCGCGGCTTCGGGCGCGGGTTTCCGCGGCTCTTCGTGGCAGCCTTCGTGCCGGCGTTGCTGCTGTTCGTGCCGGGCGTGCTGTGGCTCTGGGCGATCACGCCGCTCGACCTGCAAGCCGCCATCGCCGCCGGCGCGCTGCCGTTCCAGATCGGCGGGGTGGTGAAATCGGCGCTCGCCGCGCTGATCGTCGCCGGCGGCTGGAAGGCGCTGCGCGCCCGCCGCGGCTCAGCCTGAGGTCCAACGACAGGTCGCTCTGCACGCTGCCTGCCGGGGCGGCGTCTCCCTCTGCTGGCGACGTGACCGGCGGTGCGAAGGGCCTGCGCCGTCCCCCGGCGGCGGCGCTCCCGCCCGCCCACCCCGCGCCGCCGCCGGGGGACGGCGACAGCGCCCGTGCGAAGACCGCAGGCCGGGGATGCCGCGGAGCGGCCTGCGTCAGGCGTCTTCCTTGAGGCGGATGCGGCCGGCGGCGATCATGTCGGAGGGCTGCACCGGATAGTCGCCCGAGAAGCAGGCATCGCAGTATTGCGGCGCGGCCCGGTCGCGCCCGCCGCTCTGGCCCACGGCCCGGTAAAGCCCGTCGAGGGAGATGAACCGCAGGCTGTCGACCTGCAGATGGTCGCGCATCTCGTCCTCCGACATGGCGGAGGCCAGGAGTTTCTCGCGCTCGGGCGTGTCGACGCCATAGAAGCAGGGCCAGGCGGTGGGTGGCGAGGCGATGCGGAAATGCACCTCGGCGGCGCCCGCATCGAGGACCATCTCGCGGATCTTCTGGCTGGTGGTGCCGCGCACCACGCTGTCATCCACCAGCACCACCCGCTTGCCCCGGATGAGCGCGCGGTTGACGTTCAGCTTCAGCCGCACGCCCATGTTGCGGATCTGCTCGGTCGGCTCGATGAAGGTGCGGCCCATGTACTGGTTGCGGATGATGCCCATGGCGAAGGGGATCCCCGATGCCTGCGAGAAGCCGATCGCCGCCGGCGTGCCCGAATCGGGCACCGCGCAGACCAGATCGGCCTCGGCCGGTGCCTCCTGCGCCAGCTCGGCGCCGATCGCGCGGCGGGTCTCGTAGACCGACCGCCCGCCGAGGATCG
>PUNI01000397.1 GCA_003551745.1 Paracoccaceae bacterium
AGCCCGCGCCGACGGGCGTCGGCACCTTCGAGATCGAGGACGGCTCGGGCTGCTGGGAGGTCGGCGGCTATTTCGAGGCTCCGCCTGACGGCGTGCGGCTCGACCTGCTGGCCGCGGCGCATGGGGCGCGGCCATTCGCCGTCTCGGAACTACCGGAAACCGACTGGGTCGCCCATGTCCGGCGCGAGCTGGCGCCGGTGGAGGCCGGGCGCTTCTTCCTGCACGGCAGCCATGACAGCGCAAAGGTGCCGGCCGGCCGCGTGGCGCTTCTCGTCGAGGCCGCGATGGCCTTCGGCACCGGGCATCATGGCACCACGCGCGGCTGCCTGCTGGCGTTGGAGCGGCTGGCGGCGACGGGGGTCGTCAAGCGGCGGGTGGCCGACATCGGCTGTGGCACCGCCGTGCTGGCGATGGCCGCAGCGCGGGTCTGGCCCGCCACGGTGGTGGCGTCCGACATCGACCCCGTCGCCATCGAGGTCGCCGAGGCCAATCTTGCGGTCAACGATCTGCGGGATCGGGTGTCCTGCGTGGTCGCGGCGGGCTTCGCCGACCCGCGCCTCGCCGGCCCCTTCGATCTGATCCTTGCAAACATCCTCAAGGGCCCGCTGATCGCGCTTGCCCCTGACATCGCCACACATCTGGCACCGGGCGGTCATGCCGTCCTGTCGGGCCTTCTGCTGGACCAGGCGGACGCCGTGCGCGCCGCCTATACAGCCGAGGGGCTGACGTCGGAGCACGAGGCCGAGATCGGGGAGTGGCTCACGCTGACGCTGCGCAAACCGGCCTGAGGTGAGCCGCCGGCCAGAGCCTCGGCGCCGCAGGATCCCGGGGCGCCGAAAGATGTTGAGCCGTGCGTGGCCAGCGCACAGGAAAAAGGGCCGCGGCGCCTCGGCGCGCGGCCCTTCGCATACGGGTGAGATGGTCCGGCCTAGCTCGCGCTCTCAGCGCAGACGGGCCACGACGTCGTCGATGTCGCCGCGCGTCAGGCCGATGTCCTCCAACTCGCGGTCGGACAGCCGGTAGAGTTCGTTGCGGGTGATGCGGCGCTCGTGCCATGACACGAGGCCGGCGAACACGCGCGGCGCGTATTCGAACAGGGAAAAGCCGATCGGGCGGCTTGTGGTATAGGAAGTCATCGTCTTTCTCCGGGTATGAGCGGCGCGGCACAAACAGGACCATGCTGATCGGAGCGCGCCGCCAGTTGTCTCCAGCCCGAGTTAGGGCCGCCATTCTGCGCCCGCAAGGTTGCTTTGGCGGAAAAGCCCTGCAACCGCTGCATAGCCGCTATTCCTTTGCATTAAGTGAAATATTCCTGTCACCTTCCCTCCCGTCCGCGATGCACAAAGGCCGCCGATCCGGCCTCTATGCCGCATTGCAGCATCCTCGCGGAGCCCTGCCCATGTCGTCGCACCGGGAGAAGCGTCTGGAGAATGTTCGCCCTTCGTGCTAAGTCGGTGACAACACGGGGCAGGCAACGGGCAGAGCATGCGGGTACTGGGTATCGACCCCGGCTTGCGCAATCTCGGCTGGGGGGTCATCGAGGCCGCCGGCAGCCGGGTGCGCCATGTGGCCAACGGTGTCTGCCGGTCCGAGGGCAGCGATCTCGCCGCCCGGCTCCTGAGCCTGCACGCACAGCTCTCCGACGTGCTGGCGCTGCATGCCCCCGATTGCGCGGCGGTGGAGCAGACCTTCGTCAACAAGGATGCGGTCGCAACGCTGAAGCTGGGCCACGCTAGGGCAGTGGCGCTGCTGGTGCCGGCCCAGGCGGGGCTCGCCGTGGGCGAATATGCACCCAATGCGGTCAAGAAGGCCGTGGTCGGCGTTGGCCATGCCGCCAAGGTGCAGATCGATCACATGGTGCGCCTGCATTTTCCCGGCGTCGCGATCGTCGGGCCCGACGCCGCCGATGCGCTGGCGGTGGCGATCTGCCACGCCTTCCGGATGCAGGCCGGCACCCGCCTCGCGGCGGCGATCGAGGCCGCCCGATGATCGGTCGGATTGCCGGCCGGCTCGACCATTGCGGCGCCGACCATGTGCTGATCGACGTGGGCGGGGTGGGCTATGTCGTGCATGTGTCCGACCGGGTGCTCGCGCAGATGCCGCCGCAGGGCGGCGCGGTGGCGCTCTACACCGACCTGGTGGTGCGCGAGGATCTGCTGCAGCTCTTCGGCTTTCCCACCCTCATCGAGAAGGAGTGGCACCGGTTCCTCACCACCGTCCAGGGCGTCGGCGCGAAGGCGTCGCTGGCGCTGACCGGGGCGCTGGGGCCCGAGGGGCTGTCGCGCGCCATCGCGCTGGGGGATTGGTCGGCGCTGCGGGCAGCGCCCGGTGTCGGCCCCAAGCTCGCCCAGCGGATCGTCAACGAGCTGAAATCGAAGGCGCCGGCGCTGATGGCCCTGGCCGGCACGCTGCCCGAAAACCAGCCGGTTGCGGCGGCGCCGGTGGCGGCTCCTGCGATCCCATCCGATGCGCCCGGCCCGGCCGCCACGCCGCCCCCGGCGGCCGCGGCCTCTGCCGACGCGCTCTCGGCGCTCCTGAACCTCG
>PUNI01000211.1 GCA_003551745.1 Paracoccaceae bacterium
CGCTGGAGGTCATCTGCTGTTATCCCGGCCTCCACGCCATCTGGTGGCATCGCGTTGCCCACTTCCTGTGGCGACACAGGATGCGGTTCCTGGCCCGCCTTGTCTCTCACGTCAACCGCTTTTTCACCGGCATCGAGATACACCCGGGGGCGAGGATCGGCAGGAGGTTCTTCATCGACCACGGAGCAGGAGTTGTCATTGGCGAGACGGCTGAGATCGGAGACGACGTTCTCCTCTATCAGGGGGTTGTCCTGGGTGGCACGAGTTTGAATAGAGGTAAGAGGCATCCGACAGTGGGCAACAACGTGGTGATCGGTTGTGGTGCCGCAGTCCTGGGGGCAATCACGGTGGGGGACGGGGCTCGAATCGGGTCGGGTTCAGTGGTGGTGAAGACCGTGCCGCCTGGAGCCACCGTTGTCGGTATCCCGGGAAAGGCTGTGGATGACAGGCACCCGCCGGTCATGGATCTCGAGCACGGTGACCTGCCTGACCCGGTGGCCGAGGCCATCAAGCTCGCCTTCATGAAACAGGAGAAGCTGGTGCAACGTATCAGGATCGTGGAGCGCAGCGCAGGAATTGAGTGCTCCGACGAAGAGTCATGGGAGCAGGTAACGATAGAGACGGTGTTCACCGATGGAGACGGAATATGAGGCCGACAGCCGCCGCGAGGACTCGAGAGAGGATTGTAGGATGAAGGAGCTCCCCGACATCGGCAAGCTCTCTCCCGAGATTTTCAGTGAACTGATATTCCCGCGCCTGGGGGCCGGAAGTGAACATGTGATAGTGGGGCCACGGCACGGGGTCGATGTGGGGATCGTCGAGATCGGAGACAAAGCGGTGGCACTGACCACAGACCCTGTGTTCATCGTCCCCGAATACGGATGGCAGAGAGCGGCCTGGTTTGCTCTGCACATTCTCGTGTCCGATGCAGTCACCAGCGGCCTTAAACCCAGCTTCCTGTCCATCGACCTGAACCTGCCCATGGAGATGACAGGAGAGCAACTGGATGTCGTGTGGGATGTCATACATCAGGAGTGTTGCAGACTCGGCATCGCGATCGTCTGCGGACATACGGGCAGATACGAGAACTGCCACTATCCTATGGTGGGAGGGGCCACCGTTCTCAGTGTAGGGGAGAAGCACGAGTATGTGACGCCTTCTATGGCGAGGCCAGGCGACAAGGTGATCATCACCAAGGGGCCGGCGATAGAGGCGACAGGCATATTTGCGGCGATGTTCCCGAAACTCATCGAAGACTCGTTCGGAGCGGGCTTTGCTGACCGGGCCCAGCGCGTTTTCTACAAGATGTCGGTTGTCGAGGATGCCATGTCCGCGGTGAGTGTTGGGGTGAGGGAGGAAGGAGTGACCGCTATGCATGATGCAACCGAGTGCGGGATATGGGGAGGGTTGTTCGAGCTAGCCGAAGCCGCGGGGTCAGGTGCGAGGGTGGAGAAGGAGTCGATCGTCGGCGAACTGACATCCCCCGAGCAGGGCATTGTGCTGGTGGAGGGACGAAGGGAGCGGAGACTGGAGCATCCGGTCGTAGATCCCTTCTGGCGTGCCTTCTATGACGCCGTTGCACTCTACGGCTCCGGGAGGGGAGCAAGGTGAGATGTTACATGCGGTGCAGCATCAAGTTAGAGGAATCCCGATCAGCTTTGGCGAAGGCAGGTTGCTGTTCGGTCTGCCAGGAAGGTGTGGATCCGAAGAGGGTGATCAAGGACAATCGGCAGGGCGGGAGAGAAACCTGATGAGGACAGAATGAGACTACATCAGATAGTTGCCAAGGACATAGTAAGGAGGAAGAGGAGGGTTCTGTACGCGGTGCTCGGCGTTGTTGTGGGCACCATGACGGTCATCAGCATACTGACCGTGTCCCTTGCTGGCGAGGCGAGGATATACGCGCAGCTGGAGGAGTATGGTGCCAACCTCGTTGTCCTGCCTGCGATAAGCCAGTTCGACCTGGAACTGGGTGGACTGGGGTTGGGTGCCGTGACCGTGGGAGAGAACTACATATCCGAGCACAAGGTATCTGAGGTAAGGCAGATCACCGATGACATGGTGAATGAAGCATTGGGCATTCAGGATGAGCGCAACCGCTACGCAGCCCCGATCGCCCCCAAGTTGTACACGAATGCGTCGGTGAGAGGTGCGTCGTTGCTGGTGGTGGGTATCGACCCGGTAGAAGAGAGAAAGATCAAGACCTGGTGGAGAGTACAGGAGGGTGAGTACATAGAACAGCCCGACCAGGCCCTGGCAGGAGCGTGGGTCGCTGAACTCCTCGGGTTGAGCACCGGTGAGGTATTCGACCTCAACGGAGTCGACGTCACCGTTGTCGGTATTCTTCACGAGACGGGATCAGATGATGACTACCGGGTGTTCGTTCCCCTGGGTACGGCACAGCAGGCTTTCGGCAAAGAGGGCATGGTATCGTCAGTAGACGTTCGTGCCCTGTGCACCGCCTGTCCGGTCGAGGATATCGCTGATGAGGTGAACATGGTGGTATCGGGAGTTCGTGCGGTGGCCGTCAAGCAGATAGC
>PUNI01000407.1 GCA_003551745.1 Paracoccaceae bacterium
CCGACACCACCACCGACGAGGCGCGCCCGTTGTAGCCGATGGGCATCGACAGCCAGTTCGGCGGCAGCGCGTTCTCCGGCCCACGGAACATGCTGCCCACGTTGAAGGCATGGTGCCGGCCGGCGTAGAAATCGGTGAACTCGGCCACCCGGAAGGGCAGATGCAGCGCGGCCCCGTCCTGCGGATGCAGATGCGCCGCGGTTGTCTCCGTCCGCTCCGAGCCCTCGGCCAGAAGTTCCGTCAGCCGCGCCCGCAGCGCCGCCCATGCAGCGGGCCCCAGCGCCATCACCGGGTTCCATTCCGCTCGGTCGAGCACGGGCGCCTCGGCCAGCCGCAACAGCCCGGCCGCTTCCAGCGCCGCCACATCGAGGATCATGGCGCCAATCGCCACGCCGCAGCGGGGCGCGCCGCCCGCGGCTGGCGTGAATACCCCCATCGCGAGGTTGTTCAGTGGAAACGGCCCATCCGGCGCGTTGGCCGAGGCCACCCAGGACCGGATCAGCGGCATCTGGCGCGGCCCGGCTCACTTCGTCCCCGGGGTGCCGTCGAACTTCTTCTCGAGGCTCGCCCAGCAATCGATGTAGTCGTCCTGCAGCGGTGCCTCGCGGGCGGCGAATTCTGTCAGATGCTGGGGAAACCGCGTCTCGAACATGAACTGCATGGTGTTGTCGAGCTTCTCCGGCTGGAGGTCGGCGTTGGAGGCGCCCTCGAAGGCGGTCCGGTCCGGCCCGTGCGGCAGCATGCAGTTGTGCAGGCTCATGCCGCCTGGAACGAAGCCCTGGGGCTTTGCGTCATACTGGCCGTGGATGTTGCCCATCAGCTCGGACATGACGTTCTTGTGGTACCAGGGCGGGCGGAAGCTGTGCTCGGCCACCATCCAGCGTTCCCGGAAGAGCACGAAGTCGATGTTCCCGGTGCCCTCGACGCCCGAGGGCGCGGTCAGCACGGTGAAGATCGACGGGTCGGGGTGGTCGAAGAGGATGGCACCCACCGGCGAATAGGTGCTCAGGTCGTATTTGCAGGGCGCGTAGTTGCCGTGCCAGGCCACCACGTCGAGCGGGCTGTGGCCGATCCCGGTTTCGTGGAACTGGCCGCACCACTTCACGATCACCCGGCTCGGCGTCTCGCGGTCCTCGAACGCCGCGACCGGCGTCTTGAAGTCGCGGGGGTTGGCGAGGCAGTTGGCGCCGATCGGCCCGCGGTTGGGCAGGTCGAACTTCTGGCCGTAATTCTCGCAGACGAAGCCGCGGGCGGGGCCCTCCAGAACCTCCACCCGGTAGACGAGGCCACGGGGCAGGATTGCGATCTCCCGCGGCTCCAGATCGATCACGCCAAGCTCGGTGCAGAACCTGAGCCGGCCTTCCTGCGGCACCACCAGAAGCTCGCCATCGGCCGAGAAGAAGTATTCGTCCACCATCGAGTCGGTGACGAGGTAGACATGCGCCGCCATGCCTGCCTGGGTGTTCACGTCGCCCGCGGTGGTCATGCTGCGCATGCCGGTGATCCAGGTGAGCGGCGCGGCGGAATGCGGCACCGGATCCCAGCGATACTGGCCGAGGCTGATCACCCCCTCGACGATGTGGGGGGCAGATTTCCAGTACGGCACGTCGATCTGCCGGAAGCGACCCGTGTGCTTCACGGAGGGGCGGATGCGGTAGCACCAGGTGCGCTCGTTCTGGCCGCGCGGTGCGGTGAAGGCGGTGCCCGAAAGCTGCTCGGCATAGAGGCCGTAGTTGCATTTCTGCGGGCTGTTCTGGCCCTGCGGCAGGGCGTCGGGCAGCGCCTCGGTCTCGAAGTCGTTGCCGAAGCCCGGCATGTAGCCGTCATGGGTGCCGATGCGCGAGGGCGCGCGCACCATGCCGGCGGGAAGCTCGTGACGGGTCATGCTGTCCTCCCCTTCGCTTGCCCCCGTTATTGGTTGCACTTGCAACCAGGTCAAGCCAAAGCTGCGTGAAAGGATAGAGCTTCGGGGAGCTGGCCGATGGAAGACGCCGGGGAAGGCGCGCAGGCGTTCGAACTGGATCGCTTCCTGCCCTATCTTCTCAACCAGGCGGCCGAGGCGGCGAGCCGGTCGTTCCAGGCCGTCTATCGCGCCGAATACGGCATGACGCGCACCCAATGGCGGGTGATGGCGCATCTCGGCCGGTTCGGGGCACTGACGGCGGCCGACATCTGCCGCCGATCGCATGTGGAGAAGACGAAGGTGAGCCGTGCCGTGGCGGCCATGTCGGCGCGCGGCTGGCTCGGGCGAGTTCGCTTGGCCGAGGACCGGCGCCGCGAAAGCCTGTCGCTCACCCCGGAGGGTCGGCGCGTGTTCGACCATCTCGGCCGGCTCGCCGCGGCGCATGACGGCGCCCTGCGCGCCCGTCTCGGGCCGGGGCACGCCGATGCTCTGGAGGCAGGGCTGCGCCGGCTCATGGAGATCGAGGGCCGGGACGGGCCCGGCCCATGACCCGTCACGCCGTCTGCAGCACGCCGCGGGCGATCTGGTCGGCCTCGATCGATTCGAAGAGCGCCTTGAAGTTGCCCTCG
>PUNI01000173.1 GCA_003551745.1 Paracoccaceae bacterium
GCTCGCCAGCGCCAGCCCTCGCAAGTCGTCGGCCGTGTAGTCCCCTCGAAGCTTGATCGCTGCCGCCATGAAGAAACTCTCTCTGGTCTCCATGGTGAATCACGATCCCCCTGAAAGAGGAATCCCCCTCAAGAGTCATACTCACCGCGGGTTAGTATCAGAAGCGGGTATAGGCGGCCTCGAGCTGTGCCAGCGTCTCGCCGTCGGCATCCTTCAGCGACAGCGTCAGGCCGTCGGTCTCGACGCTGGCGGTCGCCTCCAGGGCCCGGGCCAGCGCCTGCTCCCACGCGTCCAGCGGTGGCGGACAGGCCATCATCGTCGAGGCGACGGCGCCGAAGCTGAGGGAGTCGCCGTCCCGCTCGGCACCGCCCATCATCATGTTGCAGCCGGCGGTGGCGCTGAGCCGCAGGGCGCCATCGTCCTCGAACAGCAGCACATAGGGCTCGCGCCGCACCTCCGCCCCGTCGAAGTCGGTGTCGCCCACGGACAGGACGCGCCAGTAGGTGTTGACCAGATCCGCCGGCACCCGGCTGCGGCTGCAGCTGCCGCCGGGCGTCACCGTCACCAGGCTTTCGATCACCAGCGAGGGCGCCGGCGGGCCTTCCATCACCGGCCGTTCGGTGACCTGCCCGTTCAGGGTCATCAGCAGCGGCGACATCGGCTCCATGCCGGCGTCGAGCGCAGCCAGATAGGCCCGCTCGGCCATCAGATAGCCCTCTTCCATCGACACCGGGACGCGCTGGCCGGTGAGGCATTCGGTGAAGATCGCCGCATCCGCGAAATAGACGAACTCGCCGGTCGCGGCGAGCGACAGGTCGGTCGGCACCAGCGGCCCCGGCTCCAGCTCATAGGGCAGAGCCGATTCGATGGGCTCGCCGGCCTGGTCGAGCAGCCGCAGGTTGCCGTTGCCCAGCACCTCCCACTGCAGCGGGGCCTCCCAGAGCGGACCCTGCAGGATGACCGCCTGGCGCGCCGGATCGACATGCCAGCGGCCGATCATGTCCTCGGTGACGGTGGCGTCTCCGTTCAGCCACTCGCGGCGCAGGGCGAAGCTTTGCGAGGCGCCGTAGAGGTCGAGGTGGTGGCGGATGCCCTCGCAATCGGCGCAGGGCAGCGTGCCGGTGAAGGTCGCCGGCAGCAGCATCCCCGGCGCCGCCTGGATCTGCCGCACCCCCTCGGCCGCCGCGGGCGTCGCAAGGCCGATGCCGGCCAGAACGGCCGCTGATATTCCTCTGGAAAGATTATGCTTTCGCGTCATGGCGCGCCTCCCCGGCAAATGGCTCCGTGGGCCCGAGAGTGCCCCGATCACGCCCCCCGCACAGCCCCGGGTTTTGCCGTCTCGCGGCCGTCTGCTCGGGGCCCGCTGCCGGGGCCGTCTGCTCGGGGCCGTCTACCGGTTTCGCGCCTCTTCGATCGCCGGCAGGACGCGGCGCTGCCAGACGCTTTCGGTGATCTCGCCGGGGTAGCGGAAGACCACGGTGCCATCGCCGGCGACCACGAAGGTCTCGGGCATCCCGTAGACGCCCCAGTCGATGGCGGCACGGCCGTCACGCGAGGTACCGATGCCGGCGAAGGGGTTGCCGAGCTCGTCGAGGAAGGCGAGCGCGTTCGCGGGGTCGTCGCGGGCGTTCACGCCGTAGATGATGAAGCCGTCCTCGGCGAGGCTGGCGAAGAAGGGCATCTCGGCGCGGCAGGGCGGGCACCAGCTGGCCCAGAAGTTGACGAGCGTGACCTCGCCGTTGCGCAGATCCGCGTTGTCGAAGGCGATGGTCTCGCCCAGCTGGCCAAGCTCCATCGCGGGCGCCTGCCGACCGACGAGGGTGGACGGCAGCGCCTCGCGGTCCTCGCGGAAGTTGCCAAAAAAGAACATGCCCGCCAGCACCAGGAAGAGCAGCGGCGGCAGCAGCATCAGCGGGCGGATCCTACCCATCGCGCGCGCCTCCGCGCAGGGTGCCGCGCCGCGCCTCGATCTCTGCCAGTTCCCGGCGCACCCGAAGGCTGCGGCGCCAGACGCCCAGCACCAGCAGCCCCAGCACCGCCAGCGACACCACATAGGAGGCGGTCACCTCCAGCCAGTAGGGCCCGAGATCGGGGATCATGCCATCCGCTCCCGGAGCTCAAGGGCCTTGATGCGGCGGGCCCGGATCTCGGTGCGGGTGGCGGCCAGCAGCAGGGCCAGGAAGAAGAGCCCGAAGGCCACCATGCAGAGATAGAGCGGATAGCGGAAGACGCTGTCCATCCGCTCGCCGGGTTGCAGCGAGAGCGACGGGCCCTGGTGCAGCCCCTGGCTCCAGAAGAAGACGGCATAGCGGGAGAGGAGCGCGAAGACCGAGCCGACGAGGCAGAGGACGGCCGTCAGGTCGGCGGCGGTGTCGGGGTCCTCGATCGCGGCCCAGAGCGCGATGTAGCCCAGATAGAACAGGAACAGGATCAGGAAGCTGGTCAGCCGCGGATCCCACGCCCACCACGTGCCCCACATCGGCTGGCCCCAGACCGCGCCGGTAATCAGCCCGATCAGTGTCATCACCACA
>PUNI01000435.1 GCA_003551745.1 Paracoccaceae bacterium
CCGCCGCCATGCGCTACACCGAGGTGCGCATGGACAAGGCCGCCCAGGCGCTGCTTGCCGACATCGGCAAGGAGACGGTGGCCTTCCAGGACAACTACGACGGCCAGGACCGCGAGCCCACAGTCCTGCCCGCGCGCTTTCCGAACATGCTGGTCAACGGCGCCGGCGGCATCGCCGTGGGCATGGCCACCAACATCCCGCCCCACAACCTCGGCGAGGTGGTGGCCGCGACGCTCGCGCTGATCGAGAATCCTGACCTCACCTCGGAAGAGCTGATGGAGCATGTCCCGGCGCCGGATTTCCCCACCGGCGGGCTGATCCTCGGCCGCTCCGGCGCGCGCCGCGCCTACATCGAGGGGCGCGGCTCGGTCATCGTCCGGGCCCGCACCCACATCGAGGAGCCGCGCAAGGACCGCTTCGCCATCGTCGTGGACGAGATCCCGTATCAGGTGAACAAGTCCACCATGGTCGAGCGGATCGCCGAGGCCGCGCGGGAAAAGAAGATCGAGGGCATCGCCCATGTACAGGACGAATCCGACCGCGTCGGCGTGCGGGTGGTGATCGAGCTGAAGCGCGACGCCACGCCCGAGGTGGTGCTGAACCAGCTCTTCCGGTTCACGCCGATGCAGATCAGCTTCGGCTGCAACATGCTGGCGCTGAACGGCGGCCGGCCCGAACAGCTGTCGTTGCGGGACTTTCTGAAGTACTTCATCGCCTTCCGCGAGGAGGTGGTGGCGAAACGCACCGCCCATGACCTGCGCAAGGCGCGGGAACGGGCACATCTTCTGTGCGGGCTCGCGGTGGCGGTGTCGAACGTCGACGAGGTGGTGGCGACGATCCGGTCGTCTGCCGATCCGGCCGAGGCGCGCGAGCGGTTGATGACACGGGCGTGGCCCGCCGCCGAGATCGCCGAGTACATCCGGCTGATCGACGACCCCACCCACACCATCAACGCCGACGGCAGCTACAACCTCTCCGAGGTGCAGGCGCGCGCGATCCTCGAGCTGCGGCTCCAGCGCCTGACCGCCATGGGCGTGCGCGAGGTCACCGACGAGCTGCAGGAGCTGGCCGGAAAGATCACCGACTATCTCGACATCCTGCGCTCGCGCACCCGGATCATGAAGATCATCTCCGACGAGCTAATCGAGGTGCGCGACGCCTTCGCCGTCCCCCGCCGCACCGAGATCGTCGACTGGGAGGGCGATCTCGACGACGAGGATCTGATCGAGCGCGAGGACATGGTGGTGACCGTCACCTCGGGCGGCTACATCAAGCGCACGCCGCTGGCCGAGTTCCGAGCGCAGCGCCGCGGCGGCAAGGGGCTCGCCTCGATGGCGACCAAGGAAGACGATGTCGTCACCACGCTCTTCGTCGCCAACACCCACACGCCGCTGCTCGTGTTCACCACCGACGGCATGGCCTACAAGCTGAAATGCTGGCGCCTGCCGCAGGCGGGCCGGTCCGCGCGCGGCAAGGCCATCGTCAACATCCTGCCGATCCAGCCCGGCGTCTCCATCGCCGCGATCATGCCGGTGGACCGGCCCGAGGAAGACTGGGAGAGCCTGCAAATCGTCTTCGCCACATCCGCCGGCGACGTGCGCCGCAACCAGTTGTCGGACTTCGCCAATGTGATGCGCAACGGCAAGATCGCCATGCGCCTGCCCGAAGCCGTCAGCCTCGTCAACGCGCGCATCTGCGGCGAGGACGACGACGTGCTGCTGGTCACCGCGCTCGGCCGGGCGATCCGCTTCCGCACCTCCGACGTGCGCGTCTTCAAGGGGCGCGAGTCGACCGGCGTGCGCGGCATCAGGCTGGCGAACGGCGACCGTGTAGTCAGCATGGCGGTGATCCGCCACTTCACCGCCACGCCCGAGGAACGCGCAGCCTACCTGCGGATGCGCCGCGCCGTGGAGGGCGCGCTGGAGGACGGCGCCGAGCCAGACGACGACGAAGAGGACGTGGCCGACGTCGCCCTGCCGCAGGCGCGCTATGCCGAGATGTCGGCGGCCGAAGACCTGATCCTGACCGTCACCGCCCGGGGTTTCGGCAAGCTTTCGTCCAGCCACGACTATCCGGTGCGCGGACGCGGCGGCCAGGGTGTCGCGGCGATGGACCGCGCCATGCGCGGCGGCCCCTTGGTGGCGGCCTTCCCCGTGGATCAGGCCGACCAGATCATGCTGGCCAGTTCCACCGGCCAGTCGATCCGCTGCCCGGTGGCCGGCATCTCGTTCCGCTCGCGGGCAGCGGGCGGCGTGCGCGTGTTCACCTCTGCACCGGGCGAGGAGGTGGTCTCGGTCGCCCGCATCGCCGAGGCCGGCCCGGAAGCACCCGACGACGCCGGGAACGGTGGCGACGCCTGAGGCGCTGGACGCTGCGCTGCGGGATGCGGCCCGCGGGGACCGGCCCGTGACCTACGGCGATCTTGCCGCGGCCTTGCAGATCCCGGGCCCAGGCCGCGTCGCGCGGCTCGGCGCCCTTCTGGAGGCCGGCATGGCCGAGGATGCCGCCGCGGGCCGGCCGCTGCGCG
>PUNI01000125.1 GCA_003551745.1 Paracoccaceae bacterium
AGGCCTGGGTCAAAAAGCCCCGGGTGGCCGACCTGGAAAATCTGCCCAAGGCCCTGACTTCCATCAAGGCCTTCTGGCTCAACCCGGTGTGCAGGATCCTGCTGGTAGTGGTCCTGGCCAATCAGGGCAGCGTTCTGGGCACCTTTGTGGCCGGCACCTGGATATTCACCCGGGTGATCTAGTCCTGCCCGGGCCTGAACTCAACCGGGCCAAAACCAGGACATGATTCAAAGTCGCTGTCTGCTGACGTCTCCTATCTGGCCAGATCGCGCAGGCTGTCCAGCACTTCCTGGAGCCTGTCCACCGCCTCCCGCAGGCCCTGCCGGAACTCCGGCAGAAGCTGGTCCTCACGATCAGGCAGGTGTTCGTCCGTTTCCACCACCGGAGCCACTGCCGGCAGTTCGCCCACCAGGGCGTCTATGGAGGCGTCCAGGGACTGGTGCATGACCACCTGCCTGGAATCGGCCAGGATTATGCGCCTGAGCTCCGGAAAATCCAGGGTGTCCGGCTTCAAAAAGACCGGTTCGGCGTACAGGAGCGCGTCCCCCACAGGTATGACCAGGAGAATGCCCCTGAACACCTCGGATCCCACCTGACCCCACAGGGTGAACTGCTCTGAGATGACCGCATCGTTGTCAATGCGCGCCTCCACCTGGTTGGGTCCGTCCACATGGCGGCCCGACGGAAAGTTGTACAGCACCAGCTGTCCGTAGTGGTCCCCGTCGCTGCGGGCGGCCAGCCATCCCACCAGATTGTGCCGGTTGATGGGGGTGAAGGGCTGGATGAGAAGGAACTCTTCTTGTTCCTGGCCCGGCAGTCTGGCCACGATATAGTAGGGTCTGAGCACTTCGGTGCGGCCGAATGAAGACTGCACAGGCACCGACCACTGGTCCTCCTTGTTGTAGAAGACCACTGGATCCTGCATGTGATACTGTAGAAGCATACCGCTCTGGACAGTAAACATGTCCTGAGGATAGCGCACATGCTCCTTGAGATATTCCGGCATCCGGTCCATGGGCTTGAGCAGCCCGGGAAACATGGAGTCATAGGCCCGGATCAGGGGGTCCTCCGGGTCAAAGACATAATAGTCCATGCTGCCGTGATAGGCATCCACCACGGTCTTGACGCTGTTGCGGATGTAGTTGAACCTGTTGTCCCAGGGCGAGGAATAGGGATACCTGGAAGTGACTGTATAGGCGTCCTGAATCCAGAACAGCCTTCCGTCGGCCACCACGCTGTAGGCCTCCCGGTTCCTGAGAAAAAACGGAGTCACCGTGGAAAAGCGTTCAGGTATGGTGCGCCTGTACTGGATCATGCTTTCCCTGGTGATTTCATCAGAGATGAGTATATTGATGTCCCGGAATTTCCAGGCATACATGAGCCTGCGGAAAAAGGAATCCAGCCTGACCCCGCCTTCCCCTTCATAGTGGGTATAAACCGGGCCTTCAGGTCCGGGATAATTGAACTCCTGCATCCGGCTGCGGACAATGAGGTAGTCCAGGCTTTTCAGGCCGTAATATATTTCCGGACGCTCAAGACTCAACTCTCCTTTGGGCGGTACATCGCGGACAAAGAATCCCGGCCTGCCGCCGTCTTCCACCTCGGTCACCGGGGTCATGGCCACTCCATAGCCATGGGTGAACTGCAGCCGTCTGTTCACCCATCTCTGGGCTTCCGTGGGCAGCTTGTCCGCGGAAAGCTCGCGGGTGGCCAGCATTACCTGCCTCAGTTCATCATCAACAGTATAGCGGTCCGTGTGGACTTCAAGAAAGTCATAGTACAGCCGGAAAAACTGGATCTGGTTGTAGCTCTGAAGGAGCGGGCCCTCATCCCAGAGCCTGACGTTGCGCACGGTACCCTTGTTGGCCTCAATGGTCTGCCGGTCCAGATCGCCTCTGGCCGGGTGTCTCTGGGAAACTATCCGGTCAAGTCCAAAGGCCTGGCGGGTGAACTGGATATTGTGCTCCAGGTAACCCCTTTCCCTGGCCAGTTCGCTGGGCTCTACCACAAAACGCTGTACCAGCCCCGGCGCCAGATAGACCACTATCAGGTTCATGCCGAACCACAGGGCCAGTGATCCTATTATCAGCTGTTTTCCACGGTAAAATACTGAAGCCGCCAGCATACCCGCGCTTATCAGGGCCACCACGGTCATCAGGGCCAGGCCCGGGCGAAGGATATTGTCATCAGTGTACCCCACTCCATGAACTGCGCCCAGGGTGGAGGAAAGCAGGTCATAACGTCCCAGCCAGTGGCCCAGGGCCACCAGAACCAGGATAAAAGCCCCCAGAATGGCCAGGTGAGATCTTATCCTGCCGGTCAGGACGAACTGCTCACCCCTGAGCAGGGAGCTTAAATAATAATATACCCCCACAAGGAGAAGAACAGCAACTGCAGCCACTATCAGCCAAGAACGCGCAAATTCCAGGGCCGGCAGGGTAAAGACATAAAAGGCCAGATCCCTGTCAAAAATCGGCTCTGTCTGGTCAAAAGGGACCTGATGCATGAAAAGCAGGAACCT
>PUNI01000134.1 GCA_003551745.1 Paracoccaceae bacterium
CCGATGTGCTCCGGCCGCCTCCGAGGCGCAGGCACGGGCCCACGGCTGGCACCCTATCCGCGTCACCCGACGCGTCGGGCCCACTTGCGACGTCGTGGATAACCGCGGCGACAGCGTCACGGAATCGCAGGTCACGTTGCCGGCACCGATGCCGCGCCTGCGCCGCCAAAACGGGATCATCTGCGCCAGGCCGCGGCGCCGTGACAGGCTTTGCCCCAAGCGGCCGGGGAGGACGCAGGGCCGCCGGCAAGGGAGGACCCACCATGAACCCTGAGACCCGATCCGACGTTCTACGCAACGCCGAAACTGGCGATGGAGGCGCCGGCAGAGACGCTGGCCTTCACGCTGATGCTGAGCCCGGATGCGACGCAGCCCGACGGGCTGGCCGTGATCGATGTCGACCCGACCTCCGACCGCTACGGCCAGATCGTCCATCAGGTGATCATGCCGAATACGGGCGACGAATTTCACCATTTCGGCTGGAACGCCTGCTCCTCGGCGCTGTCGCCGCTGTCAGGACATGCCTTCCTCGAGCGGCGCTATCTGATCATCCCGGGCATCCGCTCATCGCGCATCTACGTCATCGACGTGAAGGAGCCGCTTGAGGCGAAGATCCACAAGATCATCGAACCCGAGGAGGTCTTCGCCAAGACGGGATACTCCCGCCCGCACACCATCCACTGCGGCCCCGAGGGCATCTATGTCAGCACGCTGGGCGGGGGCGGTGAGGACGGCATGGATGGCCCTCCGGGCATCTTCATCATGGACTGCCAGACCTTCGAGATCCTCGGCCGCTACGAGATGGACCGCGGCAAGCAGGACAAGCACTACGACTTCTGGTGGAACCTGCCCCGCGACTACATGGTCAGTTCCGAATGGGGCCTGCCGCGGCAGTTCGAGAACGGGCTGGTGCCCGAGGATCTGCTGTCCAACAAGTACGGGCATTCGATCCATTTCTGGAACCTGCGCGAGCGGCGCAACGTCCAGACCATCGATCTGGGCGCCAACCACCAGATGGCGCTGGAGATCCGCCCGGCGCATGATCCGGCCAAGGATTACGGCTTCTGCGGCGTCGTCGCGGACACCGAGACCCTGCAGGGCGCGATCTTCACCTGGTGGCGCCAAACAGACGGGACCTTCGCGGTCAAGAAGACCGTGACCATCGACCCGCAACCCGCCGACCCGGACCACCTGCCGCCCCTGCTCAAGGGTTTCGGGGCGGTGCCGCCGCTTGTCACCGACATCGACCTCAGCCTCGACGACCGTTTCCTCTATGTCTCCTGCTGGGGCACGGGCGAGATGCACCAGTACGACGTCTCCGACCCGATGGCGCCTCGGCTGGTGGGCAAGGTCGAGATCGGCGGGATCGTCAGGAAGACGCCGCACCCCAACGGCAAGCCCTTCGCCTACGGGCCGCAGATGGTCGAGATCAGCCGCGACGGCAAGCGGGTCTACTGGACCAACTCGCTCTACTCGACCTGGGACGACCAGTTCTATCCCGATGACGAGGGCGGCCAGATGGTGATGGCCCATGTCGGCGCGGACGGCGGGCTGACGCTCGCCGAGGACTTCTATCTGGAGTTTCCCAAGGGCTACCGCGCCCATCAGATCCGTCTGGAGGGCGGCGACTGCTCCACGGACAGCTTCTGCTACCCCTCCGTCTGACTTGTGGAGGGCATGGACACGGCGACGGCCCTGTGGTGGGCCGTCGTCGCATCGGGCATCTTCCATGGCGTGAACCCCGGCATGGGCTGGCCGCTGGCGGTGTCGGCGGCCCTGATGGAACGCGGGCGCGGGGCACTGATCAAGGCGTTGGCGGCGCTGGGTGTGGGCCATCTGGTGGCGATGGCGGCGATCCTGTTTCCGTTCTCGCTGCTGATGGTCCTGGCCGAGTGGCAACGCGAGATCCAGCTTGCGGCGTCCTGCCTCGTGATCGGGCTCGGCCTGTTCCTGCTGGTCTACCGCCGCCATCCCCGGTTCCTCGCCCGGGTGCCGCCGTCGCGGCTGGCGCTGTGGTCGTTCCTCGTCGCGATGGCGCATGGGGCGGGGCTGATGCTGGTGCCGATCTATCTGGGCATCTGCCGGACGGTCGAGACCGACGCGGGCCACGCCGCTGCGGCCGTGCTGATGGGGGGCAACCTGGCCCTCGCCACCTCCGTCGCCGTCGTCCATACGCTGGCGATGTCCGTCTCGGGCGGTGCGATCGCGGCCGGCGTCTATGGCTGGCTCGGGCTCAGGTTCCTGTCCAGAGGCTGGTTCAATCTCGACTTCATCTGGGCGCTCAGCCTGATCGTCGTGGGCGGCCTGTCCTTATGGAGCGTTGTGTGAGGCAAGACGATCCTGGTGTTCTGAACCTGACACAACGTTCCGGCAGAGTGACGACTGTCAGCTATGCGGGACGAAGCTGCCGTTCGCCTAGGGTCAGGACTCACAACCAGAACATGACGGTTGCGGCGATGCAGATGGCGGAGAGGAAGATCTCGCCGCATCTGTCGTAGCGGGTTGCGATCCGGCGCG
>PUNI01000059.1 GCA_003551745.1 Paracoccaceae bacterium
AACCATCCGGCGTGAGCCGCGCTCAGGCGGCCTTGACGCTGGCTTCGGGGGCGGTCCAGTTCCACGGGAGTAGTTCCGGCAGGCGTGAGACGGGCATGTCGGAGATGCGGGCGATCACGTCGGCGAGCCATGCCTGCGGGTCGATGCCGTTGAGCTTGGCGGTGCCGATCAGCGTATACATGACCGCGGCGCGCTGCCCGCCGCGCTCTGAGCCGGCGAAGAGCCAGGACTTCCGGCCGAGTGCCACGCCGCGCAGGGCCCGTTCGGCGGCGTTGTTCGTCAGGCAGATCCGGCCGTCGTCGAGGAACCGGGTGAAGCCCGGCCAGTGGTTCGGCGACAGCAGATAGTCGATGGCCTTGGCCACCTTGGCATGCTTGGACAGCTGCGCGCGTTCGCCCCGCAGCCAGCGCTCGAGGTCTGCCACGAGAGGTGCCGACAGCTGTTTGCGCACCTCCAGCCGCGCCTTCGGAGGCTGGCCGTTGATGCTGCGCTCGATCTCGAACAGGGCATCGATCCGCCGGACGGCTTCCAGGGCGATGGGGGAGATATCCTTGGCCGACTTGCCCTTGCGGATATTGGTCTCGACATCCGCAAGCTCGAAGAACTTGCGCCGCGCATGGCTCCAGCACAGCGCCGGGGCCACCGGCCCGGGCTGTCGTCCGGGGTCGTAGAGCGGGTTGTAGCCGGCATAGGCGTCGGCCTGCAGGATCCCCTGCCAGCCCTGCAGATGCTCGGTCGGATGTTCGCCGCTGCGGTCGCGGGAGAAGTGGAAGACCACCGCCGGGGGCGCGGTGCCGTCGAAGGGCCGGTCGTCGCGGACATAGGCCCACAGCCGCGCGGTCTTTGTCCCGCCGCGGGCCAGCAGCGGCACGGTCGTGTCGTCGCCATGCAGCCGGGCGGCGGCGCGCAGGTGGGCCTCGATCAACGCCTTGAGCGGCGTCAGCAAGGCGGTCACGGCGCCCACCTGATCGGCCAGCGTGGACAGGCTCAGCTCCACCCCTTCGCGGGCATAGCGCTCGGCCTGGCGGTTCAATGGCTGGTGCTGACCGTATTTCTCGAACACGATCATGGCCAGCAGGCTGGGACCGGCCCAGCCCCGCGGGATCGGGTGGAAGGGCGCCGGCGGCTGGCTTATCTTCTCGCAGTGTCGGCAGGTGAATTTCTCGCGGACGGTCTGGATGACCTTCCACTGGCGGGGCACCACCTCCAGCGTTTCAGTGATGTCCTCGCCCATCTTCACGATCCGGTCCGAGCCGCAGCAGCTGCAGGTGGTCGGCGCATCGAGCACCACGCGTTCGCGGGGAAGATGCTCCGGGAACGGCTTCTTCACAGGCTTGCGCCGCTCGAAACCCGCGACCTTCGTCGTCTTCTCGGCCGCCTGGTTGTCTGCGGTCGCGTCCTCGGCGGCATCGGCCACCAGCTCCTCGAGCTGGAGTTCCAGTTGGTCGAGGAGACGGGCGGTGCGTTCCGGGCTGCGGCCGTACTTGTCCCGCTTGAGCAGCGCGATCTCGAGCTTCAGGGTCTTGATCATCGCCTCGGAGGCCGAAACCACCGCGCTGGCCTGCGCGAGTTTGGCCTCGGCTGTGGCGGCGCGCCCCTCGGCAACAGCCAGGGCGGCGCGCAGTTTCTCGAGTTCGGAGGCGGCCTCGGACATAGCAGAAATCTACCACGCCGGATCGGGAAAGCCCATGGCAAACCGGCCTTGTGAGCCGATTCATCCAACCTTTGCAGGTCTTTGCGTCCAGCGCGGGTTGCGCCAATCGATGCCCTCCAGAAGATAGCCGAGCTGCGCCGCCGAGACCTGAACGGCCTCCCCCGAGCCGCCCGCGGGCCAGATGAACTTCCCCGCCTCAAGCCGCTTGGCATAGAGCGACATGCCGACGCCATCGTGCCAGAGGATCTTCACGAGGTCGCCCTTGCGCCCGCGAAAGCAGAAGATCTCGCCCGCGTGCGGGTCGCGCCCGAGACCTTCCTGCACCTTCAACGCCAGGCTGTTCATCCCGCAGCGCATGTCGGTCACACCGCCCGCGATCCAGACCTTCACTCCGGCCGGAAACGCGATCATCGTGGGTCCACCACGGCCAGCAGTGCCGCAAGACGCGATGGCGGCAGCGACGTGGGGATCGTCATGCACCGACCGTTCGGCAGCGTGATATCGATCCGGGCATCCTGTGGGACCTGAACCGGGTCCGCTGCTGGGGACGGCGTGGCGTCCTCCGTCACCAGCGGCACGAGGCGGCCCTCGGCTCCGAGTGTTCCATCGCGATAGGCGTGCCGCCAGGTCGACAGCAGAGACCGCGAAATCCCGTATCGCCGCGCCGTCGCCGACCCCTGCCGGTGCCCACGGAAGCTTTCTTCGACAATCCGGATCTTGTCCTCGTCAGACCAGTGCCGACGACGGCCGACATCCTCGGCCGCAAAGACTTCGATCGGGGTGAAAACGGAAGAGCATGACATAAGGCCATGCCTTACGACCATTCACGCGGTCAGCACAGACGGCCCGCGGCGGATGCTAAC
>PUNI01000383.1 GCA_003551745.1 Paracoccaceae bacterium
CCTGAAGTCCCTGGGGGTCGAGAGGATCATATCGGTGGGCGCCGTGGGCAGCCTGAAGGAGGGGATCGCCCCCATGGACGTGGTCGTTCCCGACCAGTTCATAGACCGCACTGCCGGGAGGCACAGCACGTTCTTCACGGGCGGCATAGTGGTCCACGTGTCCATGGCCGAGCCGTTCTGTCCCGTTCTCAGTGAGGCCGCCTTCGAGGCGGGCACCAGGGCCGGGGCCAGGATACACGGAGGCGGCACCTGCCTGGTTATGGAAGGGCCTCAGCTATCGACCAGGGCCGAGTCGGAACTCTACCGCTCCTGGGGCGCCGATATCATAGGTATGACTGCCTCCCCGGAGGCCAAGCTGGCCAGGGAGGCCGAGATCTGCTACGCCATGCTCGCCCTGGTTACCGATTATGACTGCTGGCACGCGGACCATGAGTCGGTTACCACCGGGATGATTCTGAACAACCTGCGGATGGCGGTACACACTGTTCAGGCAGTTATCAGGCTGCTGGTGCCGGCCATACCTCACGGGCGGGAGTGCGCCTGTGCCAGCGCGCTTGAGAACGCCATAGCCACCGACAGAAAAGCGATACCCGCCGAGAAGAAGAGGGAACTGGAACTCCTCATCGGCAGGTACATGAACAGGGAATAGTATGCCGTCACGCACCGAATTCGGATGTCTCCCCACTGCCATCGGCAGCATGCCGCACACCGACCCCGACGAGGCCTGCTCGGTCATCCTCAAGTATCTGCCCGATATCCCTGTATGGCCCCAGTTGCCGAAGCGCGCCCCCGAAGAGGGCATGGTCTCCCAGTGCAGCGAGGGCTTCCCGGGGCTGGTTATCGACGGCGACAGGATCCTCTTCAGGCCCTCGGCAGGCTTCGAGGGCGATCTGGAGCAGATCTACGCTGACTCTGAGGAGGGGAATGCCGGCAGGTACGGGATATCTGCTGAATATGCTGCGGGGCTGGCCGCCTTTCTCTCCCGCGCTTCGGGCACCCCGGTGGTCAAGGGACAGATCGTAGGCCCGGTAACATGGGGGCTCACGGTGACGGGCGAGGACGGACTCGGTATCCTCTATGACGATACCCTGGCCGATACTGCTGCCAGGTTCCTCCGGCTGAAAGCCTCCTGGCAGGAGAACGAGCTGAGGAAGCTGGCCCGCAACACGATCATCTTCGTCGACGAGCCCCATCTCGTCTCTCTGGGCTCGGTGTTCACCCCCATCCCCGAGGAGAAGGTGCCCCTCCTGCTCAACCAGGTGTTCAGGGGCATCAGGGGCGTCAGGGGGCTGCACTGCTGCGGCAACAGCAACTGGTCGGTGCTGCTGGATACGGACATCGACATCCTCAGCTTCGACGCCTGCAACTATGCCTCCTCTCTCAGCGCCCACTCCGAGAAGGTCGGATCCTTTCTCGAGCGGGGCGGCGGAATAGCCTGGGGAATCGTTCCCAGCGACGAGGATGCGCTGGCCGGCGAGTCCCTCTCCAGCCTCCGTGACCGGCTGGAGGACTCCATGGCCATGTTCACAAGGGACGGCATAAGGTTCCGGCAGATAGTCGGTCAGGGGCTGATAACCCCTTCGTGCGGCCTGGCCAGCCTGTCGCCGGAGGTGGCAACCCGGGCACTCGAGTTGACCTCTGAGCTTTCACGCGACCTGCGAAGCCGGTACGTGACCTGATCCTGCTGCAGGAACTGGCATCTCGGATAACTCATAAACCGCAGTTCTGGCAACGACCGCCGGTAACCGAAGACCTGCTTGGTCCCACGAGATCGGTTTGACAACCTCTTCCGTGTAGTGTATTCTGTAGGCAGGGGATCATGGCAAGCAGAAGCATCTACCTGCCCATAACAGCCGTGGTGCTCGGCTTCGCCAATGCTCTCGCAGCTTTTCAGCTGCATAGCATGCTCTTCTGCCTTCTTCCATTATGGGCGTTCGTCTTCGGGTATTTCTCATCGCGGAGGACAGGGCTCCTGTCCGGCTTCCTGCTCTTCATGAGTTATACCACGGCTACGACCTTTATGCGGTGGCCGATCTCTCAGTTCGAACCGCTCGAGTACCTCTTCAACTTCCTCGCAGGCGGATTCGTCCTCTGCATAATAGGGTACGGGGCGTTGTCGGTGAGGACGGGAGTCAAGACCTTCAGGTCCGTAGGGGTGCTGGTTGTGCTTGCGTTGCTGGTGGGCTGGTGCGTGTTCTGGTCTTTGCCCAGATACACTCTGACCTACTGGGCCACCATCACGTCCTCGCAGAGGATGGCCAACGTGGAGGTATACCTGCCCCTCACTTCGGTCGCCGGCGAGCCATATGAGGAGATATTCGACCACCGGTTCGCACCGGGGGTGTTCCCTGATGCTTACACCCTTGAGACAACGGAGACCGAGCACGGCAGGATGCTGAAGGTCGGTGTACCTGCTCTCGAAGCGACTGGCCCTGCTCATGGCCCCTATTCGGCAAGCCTCTCGTTCAGAATGTCACGCGCACCAGGGGAGACACTGCAGCTCATGCCCA
>PUNI01000205.1 GCA_003551745.1 Paracoccaceae bacterium
CGGCGAGCATGAAGAACACCAGCAGCAGGAACACGACGTCGATCATCGGGGTCAGCCCCGGCCGCCGCCCCCGCCGCTTCGGGCCGAGATCGAAGGCCGGCGCGCTCACGCCGCTGCCCCTTGCTGCAGCGGGCCGCGCACGAAGATCCGGGTGGCGAGATCCTCCATGTCGTCCTGCAGCCGGTCGGCGATGCTCTCGAACCAGACCAGCGCGATGCCGGCCGGGATCGCCACGCCCATGCCGGCAGCGGTCGTCAGCAGCGCCTCCCAGATGCCGCCGGCCAGAAGTGCGGGGTCGACCTGCGGCCCGGCGGTCTGCAGCGCCTGAAAGGCGGTTATCATGCCCAGCACCGTCCCCAGAAGCCCGATCAGCGGGGCGATGGTGGCGATCAGCTCGAGCGCGCGCAGCCCCGCGCGGGCCTGCGACAGCTCGGCCCGGGCGCTGCGCAGCGTTTCCTCCCGCGCCGCGGGCTCGGCCAGCGTCACGTCGAGCCGCGCCGCGATCGCGCCCCGCACGAGGCGCGAGCGGGTGTCGCGGCCGAGAGCGGCGAGGGCCCGGTCGGCCTCGCCACGCACCCAGGCGGCGAGGGCGGTCTCGGCGGGCCGGCGCGTCCAGGTGCCGGCCAGCGCCAGCCGCCACAGCTTCCACAGGATCAGCGCGGTGGTGAAGACCGACAGCCCGGCGATCACCCACAGGGCGATGCCGCCGCGATCAAGCTGTCCGGCGATGGCGGTCAGGTCGAGGGTCATGGCGGTGCCCCTGCCAGCGCCGCGCGGATCGCGTCAAGCCCGTCGGTCAGGGCCGCCGGCCCGGGCTGCAGGATCAGCGGCGACTTGATCTCGTGGATGCGGCCGGCGCGCACCGCCGGCACAGTCTCCCAGCCCGGCCGCCCGGCGATCCGTTCCGGCCGCACCTTCTTGCCGCACCAGGAGGCAAGGATCACCTCCGGCGCGGCCTCGACGACCCGCTCGGGAGCGAGGATGCGGTTCCTTGCGGCGGGCTCGGCGGCGAGATGGCCGAAGAGATCGCGCCCGCCCGCGATCTCGATCAGCTCCGAGACCCATCCGACCCCCGAGATCAACGGATCGTCCCATTCCTCGAACCAGACCGACGGGCGCACGCCCGGCGCCTCCCCGGCGATGGTCTCGAGCCGCCGCGCATACCCGTCGGCCAGCCGGCCCGCGCGCTCCGCGGCATCGACCAGGGCGCCGAGGGTGCGGATCATGGCGAGGATCCCGGCGATGTCGCGCTGGTTGAAGGCGTGCAGGGCGATGCCGGCGCGGATCAGCTCGGCGGCAATCTCGGCCTGAAGATCCGAGAATGTCAGCACCAGATCGGGCGCCAGCGCGAGGATCTTCGGGATATCGGCCGAGGTGAAGGCGCCCACGCGCGGCTTTTCCCGCCGCACCCGGGCAGGGCGGACGGCATATCCCGACACGCCGACGATCCGATGCTCCTCGCCGAGGAGGTAGAGCGTCTCCACCGTCTCCTCGGTCAGACAGACGATACGCTCGGGGGGAAAGCGCCTCACGACAACACCTCCATCGGCTGGAACACCGGGCCGGCCGGGGTGTCGGCGTGGAAGGCGCGGATGCGGAACACCCGCGCCAGATTGGCCTCGGAGAGCACCGCGGCGGGCGGGCCGTCGGCGACCAGTCGGCCGGCGTCCATCAGCAGCAGCCGGTCGCAGAATCGCGCGGCCAGGCCCAGTTCGTGGACCGCGACGACAACGCCGTGGCCCTCGCCGGCCAGCCGGGCGAAGATCTCCATCGTGGCCAGCTGGTGGCCCGGGTCCAGCCCGGCGATCGGCTCGTCGGCCAGAAGCAGCGGCGCCTCCTGCGCCAGGGCTCGCGCGATCAGCACGCGGGCCTGCTCGCCGCCCGAAAGCCGGGTTGCGATGCGGTGCCGGAAGGACAGCAGATCCAGCCGGGCGAGCGCCGCCTCCACCGCGGCGGCGTCGGCGGCCGGCCCGCCATGGGGCAGCCGGCCGAGCCCCACCAGCGTCTCCACATCGACCGGCCAGGCGATCTGGCGGGCCTGCGGCAGGAAGGCGGCCTGGCGTGCTCGCGCCGTCAGCGGCAGTTCGGCGAGGCTCGATCGGCCGGCATGCGGCTCCAGCCCCAGCGCGGCGCGCAGCAGCGTCGTCTTTCCGGCGCCGTTCGGGCCGATCAGGCCCACGCATTCGCCGGAGCCCAGCGACAGGCTGACGCCATCGACCACGGGGCAGCCGTTGCGGCGCACGGTCAGGCCGGAGATCTCCAGCAGGCTCATCGCCAACCCTCGCCCATCTCGCGGCGGGTGCGGTAGATCAGGTGGAGGAAGAGCGGTGCCCCGATCAGTGCCATCACCACGCCGAGCTTCAGATCTCGGTCGGGCAGGATCAGCCGCACCGCGATGTCAGCGGCCAGAACCAGCGCGGCGCCGCCGAGCGCCGAGGCCGGCAGCAGCCGGGCCGGGCGGGCGCCGATGAGCATCCGGAGAATGTGCGGCACCACCAAGCCCACAAAG